>JAAYQC010000164.1 GCA_012519515.1 Bacteroidales bacterium
CCCTTGCAGCGGATGCATTAAAAACAGGATCGGTTTCAGTTACTGCACTTGTAATAGTTTCGGCAGTTTTTGCATGCAAAGCATAAGGCACGCTTAATAACTGGCTGGTGCCGGTAATGGTGTAATTTGTGCCACCATTCAGATCCGTTTCTGTTTTAATAAAATATGTTCCATTTGCCCAATCGATTGAAGAGAAGTTTCCTGAAACAACTGTACCCGAGCCAATTTCCAAACTTACCAATCCATTGGCATTAGAAACTGGTTCCTGGATTTCCACGTAAACAGCTGTGCCACTTGGCGAACCTTGCAAAATACTTATTTGCATACCAACAGTTTGATTTGTTACCAACTGGTTGCTACTGTTACGAATTACCGCCTGATAGCTCATTTTTTCAGGCGATTGAGCAGATACAATTGCCGTTAATAATACGGCTACCATAATTGTAAATACTGTTTTCATCATAATATAATTTTGATTTTAGCGGTATGTACTGTTCTCTCTAATTTTTAACGATTTTAAATGTTTTTATCTCTCTGTTTCCCTGAACAACTTTTAAAAAATAAGTGGCAGCTACAAGATTGCTCATAACAATGCTTGTATGGTTGCTTGTGATTTTTTCGTCTCTCAAAAGTTTTCCCTGCATGTCATACAATTGATATGATAAATTTGAAATATCAAATTCATCAATACGCAATGTAAGATAATCGGTGGTTGGGTTTGGATAGGCTGTAACCAAAAGGTTTATGGCCTGGGCTTCTTCAATGGCTGTTGCTACCCAAATTTCATAAGGTTGCTGTACTCCTTGTGTTACAGAACCGTCTGTTTCTGTGTTGCTGGTGTAAACAACTTGTCCAACGGAATAGCTCGCCGAGCCTCCGCTACCCGAAGCATTGCCACCTGTGGCATTTACATTTTCCTGTGCTTGCAATCCTATCAATCCAAGTCCTAACAAGAATACGACACTTAATTTTAATCGTTTGTGTTGCATTTTTGACTTCCCTTTTTTAATTGAATATTTATTTTGTTTTCTTCTTTTATCAATATTTCAATGCTGTCTCCGGATTCCCTCCAATGAACGCCAATGGCAGTCTATATTAATCCACAGGCTGTTACGACGTTTCTATAATTGCTCTCGTTTTAAAAGAGTAATTAATTGAAGACAGTAAGAGTCATATCTGAATTTATTACCCGGATATCCGGGTGCTGGTATCTTGTTCTCCGCGATGTTTTCTCGCGGAGCTACATATATATTTATATTAGGCAAATGGCTTGAATTATATGGAGGGCAGCTTTTCTCCAACGGAATGCTGTTTTTAAAACCTGTCATTTTAAAGCCCGGTGAATCAACGAATACATCAATGTCCTTTACCGGGTTATCTTTACCAATATTCTCATCGAGACCGGGAGGAAATAAAAATAGCTGATTCTTGTCGGTTCCAAGTTTGTGAGCCATTATTGTTTTTTCACGACAATTTACAGACATACTGCATCTTATTCAATCATTTGGTAAGAGGTTATAAACAAACCATCAGAGTTTTTGCACAATATGACGGTTTGGCGGTATTTGGCGATGGTGCAAAGTTGTGGTGGCGCGTGTTTTTGCACTCGCGGTGCGAAACACCATGACATATACCAACCTGTTGCGGTTAGTTGTCTTATTTATTCTTTACTCTGAAGTCGACGATTTTGTCTTCAGGATCACGACGGCAGTCCCAAATCATTACTACAACAATTAATTTATAGTGAATTTCATAAATGATTTGATAATCACCAGTAATTAGGGCTCTTACAGAATCGACTTCAGTTTTTATACCGATCAACGGATTTTGCCCTATAAGTTTTATACTCCTTGATATCTTGGTGTTAAGTTTATTACTGTATGAAGCAGATTTATTTCTTTCAATGTAGAAACCAAGAATATCAAGCAGATCCAGCCTGGCTTCAACTGACCATTCTATTTTGTATTTAGCCATTCCTTGATCTCCTTCTGTAAAGCATTGTTTGAGATAGTCTGTCCCAGTTTTACCTGTTCACGACTTTCTTTTATTCTTTTCTTCTGGAAATCAGATAACTTGTAGACATCTTCATTAGCCTTTGACTCTACAATGGTTTTAATGGCTCTCAGGAATGAGACGTCCTCAATCTGAGAGAGTTTTTCAATAATTATATGCCTTAATTCGACTGTACTCATATTTGAGCTTTTTACAAAATTACAATTTTTTACCCATTTAGTTCGCTTATTGTTTGAAGACATGTAATTAACCACAACCGGTTTATCTGTTTTACCAACATAATACATAATTTCCATATTCTGTGATTATTGTGTAGCTGGAGTTGGATAGATTATCAAATCCCTTTTTATCAGTATGAACAGCTACGATGGATATGAAAAAAGAGAGACCGAAGAAGGTTTATGCTTTCCCGTATACCGCTTGCCGCATGCAATTCTTTCGCCCTGAGCCCTGAGCTCTGTGCCTAGAGCTCTGTGCTTTTCCTCAATCTTTTTTTGTACCCGGAGCCGGGATCGAACCGGCACAGCATCGCTGCCACTGGTGTTTGAGACCAGCGCGTCTACCTATTCCGCCATCCGGGCTTAATGGAATCTGCAATGGTCAGACCTGAGAAATGCGAAAATAAATAATTAAATCGATTTCCTCTTACTTCATGTGAATTTTTGTCTTCAGCATCAAACCATTTCCCTGATTACCCTGACTATACTGTCAGTGTCAAAGCCGCATTCCCTTATCAATTCGTCCTGAGTACCTTGTTCCACAAAATAATCGGGGATCCCAAGCCTTTTGACCCTGGCACTGTATCCGTTGTCGCACATGAATTCAATCACTGCCGTTCCAAGTCCTCCCTTCAGCACTCCGTCCTCAACGGTGATTATATTTTTGAAGCCGCGGAAAACGGAATGCAATGCATCCTCATCAAGCGGCGCCAGGAATCTCATGTCGTAGTGAGTAAAGCTAATGCCCTCCTGTTCAAGAATTTCCGCAGCCTTTACCACGAAATTCCCTGGATTTCCCATGCTGAGTACGGCCAAATCACTGCCTTCACCGATCAACCTGGCCTTGCCAGGCTCAATTTCCTCAAATGGCTTATTCCAGTCATTGATCATTCCCGAACCCTTAGGATAACGTATGGAGAAAGGTCCCTTGTTTTTTTCAAGCTGTGCAGTGTAGAGCATGTTCCTCAGTTCAAGGCTGTTCATCGGAGCCGCCACTACCATGTTGGGTATCGACCGCATAAAAGCCAGGTCGAAGAATCCGTGATGGGTTGCACCGTCGGTGCCGACCAGCCCTCCCCTGTCGACACAGAAAACCACATGCAGGTTCTGAAGGGCTACATCGTGAATCAGCTGGTCAAGCGCCCTCTGCAGAAATGATGAATAGATATTGCAGTAAGGTATCATCCCCTGGGTCGCCAGCCCGGCAGAAAAGGTAACAGCATGCTGTTCTGCTATTCCCACATCAAAAACCCTTTCTGGTATCTCCATTTTCATGGTGCGAAGCGCACATCCGGTTATCATGGCAGGAGTAATACCAACAATCCGGGTATTCTTCCTTGCCAGCTCCAGTATTGTCTCTCCGAAAACCTCCTGATAGGTAGCCGGCACTCCCGCATCGGTTGTTTTAATAATAAGTCCCGTTTCCCTGTCGAAAATTCCCGGTGCATGGTAGGCGGTCTGGTTCTGCTCTGCCTGCCTTAATCCTTTTCCCTTGACTGTCATGCAATGAAGCAGCTTAGGACCGGGGATTCTCTTCATATCCTGAAGTACGCTTACAAGGTGAAGTATATCATGACCGTCGATCGGTCCGAAATATCTGAAATTCAAGCCCTCAAAAAGATTGCTCTTGTCGAGGATCGTGCTCTTCAGACCCGACTGTATCTGGCTGGCAATGGTCCGGGCATTGGGGCTGAACCTGCCAAAGCTTCCCAGTAGTTTCCACACCTTGTTCCTGAAGCGGTTATATGTCTTACTTGTGGTGATATCAAGAAGATACTCCCTCAGGGCTCCTACATTCTGATCAATGGCAATGTTGTTGTCGTTCAGAATGACCAGCAGATCCGCCTGAGCTATGCCTGCATTGTTAAGGCCCTCAAAAGCCTGGCCGGCCGTCATGGCTCCATCACCTATCACGGCAACCACATGGCGCTTTTCTCCCAGTTTCTTAAATGCCACTGCCATGCCAAGAGCAGCGGAGATGGATGTCGATGAATGCCCTGTTCCGAAGGCATCGTATTCACTCTCCGACATTTTCGGGAAACCGCTAATCCCCTTGTAGGTCCGGTTAGTGTAAAACCTGTCGCGCCGTCCTGTCAGTATCTTGTGACCATAGGCCTGATGGCCTACATCCCAGATAAGCTTGTCGTACGGTGTATTGAAAACATAATGCAGCGCCACCGTAAGTTCAACCACACCGAGACTTGCTCCAAGGTGACCCGGGTTCTTGCTTACCATATCAATGATATACTGCCTCAGTTCACTGCTAAGCCTGATTAGTTCATCGGGCTTTAGTTTTCTGAGGTCTTCGGGGGTTGAGATATGAAACAGAAGATTCTCCTCCTCGCGCATTCCGAAACAGGTAATAAAGATTCTGCAAATATAACAATTATTATTGCCTTATGTTTGCCGGGGCTTAAAGCGGTTTTTCTTATTTTTGCGACTACTGAACCAAACTAAGCTGATCCTGAATATGAACAAGCCCCTTTCACTAATCGTCATTCTCCTGTCAATTTCGGTACTGTCGTGCGTTCCGGCCAGCAAATACCGGGAACTTCAGAATGCAAGCAGACAGAATATGATGGACAGGGATGATTACAAGACCGAGAATCTCACGCTCTCAATGCAGAACAGGGAGACCGCGACAAGGATCGCTGCCCTTGAAGCTGAGATGACCAGGACGAAACAGGATATTGCCCTTGCTGAAATAGAAAGAAACAAGGCCAGGGAGGAACTTAATACAATCTCCGACAGATATTATGCTCTCCAGAATGCACAGGAAGACCTTGTGAGAGGGAACCTGACCGAGACAAAAAAGCTTCTGGCCGAACTTCAGGCCGCCCAGGATAATCTCCGCCAGAAAGAGGATATAATGAGACAGCTCGAACATTCCATGGACCTCAGGAAGATTTCCCTTGACGAACTTAACCTGGAACTTGAGAAAAAGAACGCCAGGATGGCTGAACTGGAAAAAGTCCTCGATACCCAAAAGAAAATAGTAGAGGACCTTAAGATGAAAGTCTCGGAAGCCCTGATGGGATTTGAAAACAAAGGCCTTACAGTTACCAACCGCGACGGGAAGGTATATCTCTCGCTCGACGAGAAGTTGCTTTTCAAATCCGCAAGCTGGGATATAGATGCCAATGGCCGAAATGCCCTTAAGAAGCTTGCAGCTGTCCTTGAAAGGAATCCGGGCATCCAGATCACAATCGAAGGACACACCGACAATGTCCCGTACCGCCCGGGAAGCGGAAACCTTTCGGATAACTGGGACCTCAGCGTGAAAAGGGCAACTACGGTTGTAAGAACTCTTCTCGAAGGATCAAAAATAAACCCCTCACGCCTGACTGCCTCGGGAAGAGGTGAGTTTGTCCCGGTTGAAACCGGCGATACCCCCGAAGCACGGCAGAAGAACAGGAGAACTGAGATCATACTCACTCCCGACCTGACCGAACTGTATAATCTTATTAATCAACACTGACCGTGGCAGGATAATCTTGCCGGTATTTCATTCGCTGAATTCCTGAAGCTTCACCTTCATGTTCTTCAGGGCATTGAGCAAATTTTCCTCGGGCTTGAGAAATTCCTGATCGCCCCAGAAAACAGGATCATAACTGTTTATGGTTCTTGAAAAAACCGAATGAACGGGAGCAAGATCTTCCCTTTCAAAGCGTTCCACATTGTCAAGGCTCGAATTGGTGACTGCCATCTCGAAGAATACATCAAACTGATTCCGGAATAGTCTTTTCTTCTGCCTCGACTCGAAACGAAGGTCACCCCTGACATGATTAAGGTAATACCTTTCTGCCACTTTCCTGTATGCTACAGAATAATTCACTGAAACAGGCCAGGTTGCAAATTTCTTCGAAGGATTTGAGATAAACGACGACCTCATCTCCTTCAGATATTCCGGGGTTATATGGAACTCTGCCCTCAGAAGTGCAAAATCGTTTGTATGTATGAACAGTGAGCCGTGATACATCGGTACATCGGCCCCCGGGCCGGGAGTGAACTCAATCTCATATGCCGACGCTTCATCATAAGATACAATATCCGTAAGTCTGTAGCTATAATCCAACATGTTTTCTCCGGAGATAAAATCAAAACCATGCCTTATACCGTCAAGCTGAAGGCAGGTACTCAAACCCGCCTTCAGTCTGACAGCCAAAGTGTCACCACTGTCAAGATTCTCTATCTTTCTGCTTTTCAGAACCTTAATCTGATCATTCAGACGAGTTCCCGTGTAAGCGCTCTTATAAATCTGAATAACCGCCTCCGAATAGGTCTGAAGCTCATTCTTTTTCATCACACCCTCGCGGTAGAAAGCGGTCATACGGGCCGGTGTATTTCCATAATTCTTTGCCAGGTTAAAACGAACCTTGTTGACAATATCCCAGGGAATCTGATTTTTTATTATGATCCCGGGAATCGCTATGAATTCCCTCCTCATTTCGATCCTGAAGAAATTGCCCAGGGAATGCCTTACCGGTATCTCCCTGGTATAATACCCAAGGTAAGAAACAACCAGGGTGTCGTCATAATCCCGGCGGTGCATCCTTAATCCGAATTCCCCGTTATTGTTCGAAACTGTTCCCCTGCCGGTGTTCTTCAGTCCGATAGTGGCATAGGGCAGGGGATCGGACGATTCCCCGTCGACTATCAATCCCGTGATTTCCTGGAGAAGCGGAAGGGCAAGTGTGTCGGTCATGGCACGCCGCGGACGGGGTATCTCCCTTGAAATGATTATGAATTCGTCGATGACAGAATAAACAAGTGAATCGCCTTTAAGAATGCTGTCGAGAACGGTTCTCAGGGCAGTCTGCCTGAAGTTCATGTCGACCCTCTTTTCAGGATTGACAAGGCGGCTGTCGTAGGTGAAATGATATCCCGTTTCCCTTGTAATAATGCCAAGGGCATTGACTGTCTTCATTGATCCGGCCCTGAAGGTAAACACAGAATCCAGAATACCTTCCTGGCAAACCAGTTTCTGCGGCGGCACCAGAAACATCAGCAATGCAATGGCCCTGAGAATCTTCGATACTGTGCCATTGACCGGCATTTTGGTGTTTGTTTGTTATTTCCTTGTCAGATGGTAAACATCGCCATCCTTTTCATAAGCAAGGTTAAAGCTAGCACAAATTAAGCGAATTATAGTCTCCTGAGCCTGGTTATCGATCGGCGAGGTCCATGTGTTTGAAAGGATTTCCGGATCATCAGCCACAATATTCATATTATAGACTCTCTTGAGATCCCTGAAAACAATGTCAAGCGTCTGACCGTCGTAAACAAGCAGGCCGGTGTTCCACGACATGTAATTCGGATCAGTATTTAAGGCTTTCCCGGTTTTGTCCGAATAAACGCTCCCTATAAATCCGGAATCAAGAACAATATCACTGCCCGTATCGATACAGGTAACGAGAACCTGTCCGGTCTTTACAAAAATCTCGACGGGCGAATCCTGATCGCTCGTCCTGACGTTAAAGGATGTCCCAAGTGCTCTTATCCTTACTTTTCCTGCATCAACGGTGAAGGGGCTTTCATCATCACGGACAATACTGAAGAATGCTTCACCTTCGAGGGTGACATTCCTTTCTCCCATGCTGAAACTGCGCGGGTAGGTAATGCGTGTGTTACGGTTTAGTATGACTGTGCTCCCGTCGGGAAGTGTATGCTCAAGGTTCTTCTGGTTCCCGCCGGTGGCAACTATTGTCCTGCGGTTGAAGAGCTCGTTTCTGTTCATGTACAGCAAGGCGGACCCTATCGCGATTACAAGAAGCACCGCGGCTGCTACCCTGTAATAAACAGGTCTCAGAAAGCGTTTTTTTACTTCCGGTTCATCATTCATCAATTCGTTATCCCTGAGCCGCGAGTAAAGCCTGTCCCAGGCCCGATCCGGATTTATTTCCCTTTCACTATTCATCTCTCTCAAATCATTCCAATATTTCCCGGTACTATAATTATCTTCTTCGGCAAAACGGCTGAAAATCTCCCCGTTGCCGCTCCTTTCTCCCGACAGATGAGCTGCCAGCTCTTCCCATTCCCTGTCGGTGAATATTTCCATATTATTTGTTTCTTTCATTGTTCTGTGAGTGCTTTTCTGAATTCCTTCAGGGCCCTTCCCATGTTTGCCTCAACGGTCTTGACCGATATAGCCAGTCGCTCGGCGATCTCGGAATACTTCAGCCCTTCAAACCTGTTCATGCAGAAAATCTGTCCGCATCTCGGGGGAAGCCGCTCCAATATGCCGGCAACTTTTTCCTGGAGATCATTGAAATTTACCAGGTTTGCCGTGTCTTCATCTACAGTTGAGCCTAATACCAACGTTTCCCGGGCATGCTTCTCAACTACCTTGCTGTGACTGATATGATGAAGGCAGCGGTTATGAACAGCCCTGAAAAGGTATCCGTTCAGGGAACTTTTAATCTGCAGTTTTTCCCTGTCCTTCCAGAGTGTAAAAAAGAGATCCTGAACTATTTCCTCAGCAGTGTCCTGATCCTTTATCATCGTTCCCGCATATCTTACCAGGGAAACATAGAAGGAACGGAAAAGTGATTCAAACTGTTTTTTATCACCTTGCCTGATCCTCCTTGCTATTTTATAATCCCCCGGCATTCGTTTTAATTACTTTTCAAGATCGTCCCTGTCGCTGAATTTTAGTTTCCTGCTGAGGCGCCTGATAGCCGATTCAATGCTCTGGTCGGGTTCTATCACGTTGTAGTCGCCCCAGAACGCGGGATCGGTGAATGCGCTCACCTTTTCGGAGAACACATCACTGTACTTTAGTTTCTCCTTTCCTGCAAATTTAATCACTTCTTCGTTGGTGCGGTCGGTTATTGCCATTTCCGACATGGTTGTGTAAAAGGTATTAAAGAGCTTCCTCTTCCAGTTAACCTTGAATTTCACTTCAGCCCTCGAATATGCAAAATACCATTTACCGTCCTGTTCGCGATACTTTGTTCTGTAGCTTGCTATTTCAGGCGTCACTTCCATTCCGAGCGGCTTCTTCTTGATGAATATCGACGAAGCGGCAGCCTTGTCCTCGAGGTTGAAACCGAATTCGGCCTCGGTAAGCGCATACGAGTCGGTGGCTATGTAAAGGTAGCCCATGAACAGAGGCATGTCAACATGAGGTTTCTGCTTGAATGAAATCACATAATGAGGCATGCCATCTATCTCTATGACAGTCGTCAGAGAATAGTCATAATACTGCATGGCATCCATGGTCAATATTGACTCTGTGTTCTTGGCCAGGTCGAGCTGAAGCATCGTGACCGGACCGCCCTGAAGCTTGAAAAGGACAGTATCCATCCTTTCAACATCCGAGCCCTTTCTGCCCTTGTATATCCTTGCCCCATCGAAGCGTATATCGTTGGCATAGGGAGCCTTGAAGATCTCAACAACAGCCTCGCCTATTGATACATAGGTCCTGTTTTTCCTGATTGTCTCCCTGTAGAAGGCAGTCATCAGGTTGGCTTCGTTGCTATAATTCCTGCCTATCCTTCCGATTGCATTCCTTACTATGTGTTCGGGATCAATAGGCTTGACGATGATCTCCTTTATGGGTATAGGCGCGGGAGTGAGCTCAATCACATTCCTGTAGCCATCCTCCCTCAGTTCTTCAAGCGGAACTATCTTGTTCGTGTAACCAAGGAAACTCACCTCAAGGTTTTTGGATACCTGAGTCTCGTAAACCTTTATCGAGAACTCCCCGTCGATATTGGTAACAGTGGCAACGTTGGTCTCCTTGACGGCAACGGATACAAATACAAGCGGAGCTCTGGTTTCGGAATCAACTACCTTTCCCTTGAAGGTAAGAACGGTTTCCTGGGGGTTCTTCTTCTTTTCGGGAGAAACTCCCGCGTAAACTGTTGAAGCAGTGAAGACAGGCAACAGAAGCAGTGCGATTAGTGACAGATACCTGATGGTTTTCATAGCATATGAGTATTAAGTTTTTAAGTAATCTTTTTAAAGTTTCTTTCATCCCTATGACCGAATGACCGTATCTTTACCCTATCCGGTTAAGGTTTTTTAACTAAAAGGATGCTTCAGACATCCATCCCGGTAAAATATATGAAAAAAGAAAAAATTGTTAAATCGGTAAACGCGGTAAAGTCGGCATTCTCCTGGGCTGCAAGCTCCGTAACAGGACTACCGTTGATAGCCGGGATGCCTGCCACCGTATCCTTCGAACTTACCAACCATTGCAATCTCCGGTGTCCGGAATGTGCATCGGGATCGGGAATGATGCTCAGGGAAAGAGGATTCATGGATCCCGCGCTTTTTGAAAAAGCGATCGGCGAACTTAAGCCCTGGCTGTGGTACGTGAGTCTCTACTTCCAGGGAGAACCATACCTGCATCCGGAATTATTCTCCTTTATCCGGATGTGCGAAAATACAAAGGTTATAATAAGCACAAACGGTCATTTCCTCGACGGGGCCAATTCAGGCGAAACAGTGAGGTCAGGCATATACAAGCTGATTGTATCGCTCGACGGAATGGACCAGGAAACATATTCAAAATACAGGGTGAAAGGGAATCTCGAAACGGTAATGGCCGGGATAAGGAATGTAAGCCGGGAAAGGGAAAGGCTCAGTTCGCCGATGAAGCTTGAAATTCAGTTCCTTGTGAACAGATACAATGAACACCAGATCGCCATGGCCGAATCCTTTGCCCGCGAGGTAAAAGCTTCCCTGAAACTAAAATCGATGCAGGTCATCAACAGTCGTGATGCCGGTAAATGGATGCCGTCAGAAACGAAATACGCCCGGTATGAGATGAAGGATAAGAGATTTGCCATAAAAAATGCCATGCCGTCGCGATGCCTCAGGCTCTGGCTGAACCCTGTCATAAGCTGGGACGGAAAGGTGCTGCCCTGCTGCTTCGACAAGGATGCGGAATATGTTATGGGCGATCTCAGCTCCCAGTCATTCAGGGAAATATGGCACGGCAGCAAGTTCAGGGAATTCAGGCACAGAGTGCTCTCCGGCAGAAGATCAATACCCATTTGCAGAAACTGCAGCTCCGGTATGAGAAATGTGGAGTATTGACTTCCTTTCCGGTTTCCCCCAGGGGCTACCCCAAAACCCCTGCCCCAATATAAAGGGAACTTTGAAATCCGTTATCATTTTCAGTTCTTGTTTCCTCCTGCATTCAATTACCCCCTTTCCATCCCGTCCCGTCCCGTCCCGATAGCTATCGGGAGCTATCGGGATTTATCGGGAGGAGGAGTTGCTGAAATAGTCCTAAAATGACGTTATAACATTGTTATAACGTGCTATAATTACTTTATTATCCGGAAATTGCGACAAGAATGGCCCATGCTTCCGGGAACATGGTTTATACGGGCGAATCCCGGTGGCATATTATATATCAACTCGTAATAAACTCTTCCCGGAATATAGCATTTCCAAAGTCCGCGAAAACAGCTCTTTTTATAAGTTTTGTAAGCTGTTTGTTGTCTTTCTTCTCAATATTCCTGCATTAAACTCCGTTAGTATCCATATATTGGCACTCTCCCTGATTTGATGATCATGGAATTACAAATTAATGCTACTTGACCGTATGTTTCACAACAATATAGCCCCGGCGGCTGCAAAAGGAACAATTGCAATATTGTCACGGACTTTTTTGATTCTTTTAATGACGATCGTGCCAACGGCATTCCAGGGCGCTGATTTGTCGGGCCGCGACTATTACGTCACAGGAGTGGTGACCGACCGTAACGGCGCTTCAATTCCCAACGCGAGGGTCTCGATGATTGCCGGCACCGCCGAATATTCGGCCATAAGCAAAACCGACGGCAGCTATTCACTCAGGATATCAAATATTTATGAGAACATTTCGCATCTGATGGAAGTCGGAGTAGCTTATCCCAATCCCTTCAGCTTTTCGGTCAACATACCTTTTATAATAAACAGCCGCGGGGATATCAGGCTGTCTGTCTACAACTATTCAGGGAAGAAGGTGATGGAAGAGCTTTTCAGGTCGGTTGAGGCCGGAAGTTATCACATAATATGGGACGGTTGCAACCAGGGAGGGGCTCCCCAGCCAAATGGTTTATATTTCTACTCTATCAGCTTTGGCGGTAAAACCCTCTCGGGCAAGCTTGTCAAGGCCCGGGGGTTTTCAGCTTATTCCGCTGGTACGGCCATTGAGCCCGACATGATGCCGCCCGCCATACCAACCACTCCCGGAGAATTCAGGTTCCCCGTGACAACCACTGTTCAGTGTAACAATTACTATCCCGTCAGGCTTACCGACATAACCATAGCCCGCGACACCATTATCGACTTTGAACTTACCCTCAGGCAGGAACTGCCTTTCAAGACATCGGGCAACCATATCGCGATGCATACCGGTAACGGATACCGGCCGCTGATTCTGAAGGGAATTAACCTGGGCTCCTCACCTCCCGGGTATTTCCCCGGCGAGATAGGCTATGCTCTTGCTCCCATGGTATATGAGAACTGGATAAGGGAAATGGCTGAAGCCGGATTCAACAGCATAAGGGTATATACCCTTCATCCGCCTGTTTTCTACGAAAAACTTGCAAACTACAACGAAAGGCATCCCGATAAACCTCTGCTCCTTTTCCAGGGGATCTGGCTCGACGAGGTTGAGGATCCGCGTAATCCCGAATCGTACGACCTGCTCAACCGGGAAAACAATTTCAGAAAAGACATAAAGGAGATCATCGATTGCGTCAACGGAAAGGGCGACATAGGTTACAGGTACGGCAAGGCTTATGGAAGATATCTTACCGACGTGTCGAGATGGACCGCGGGTTATGTGATTGGAAGGGAGATAAGCCCTCAGGAAGTTGACACAACCGATACCAGGAATCCATCAGTGACATCTTTCAACGGAAGGTACCTGAGCATCAGCGGAGGAAAGGCCAGTGAGGTTTTCTGCGCGAGGATGCTGGAACAGACCATTATATATGAAGCCAATAACTACTCAACAAGGAGACCTGTCAGTATTTCGAGCTGGCCGACCCTCGATCCGCTGTCACATCCGACAGAGATCCATACTGATGAGGACAAGGCACACTACGATATAACAAAGATCAGTCTCAACATGCCTGAACCTGGAATATTTGCATCCTACCATGCCTATCCCTATTACCCGAATTTCATAAGCGAACAGCCTTCCTACCTTGGCTACAGCGACGAGCACGGGCCCAACAGCTATCTTGGTTATCTGCACGATCTTAAGGATCATTATTCCGGTATGCCCCTGGTAATAGCCGAATTCGGGGTGCCGTCGAGCTGGGGAAGCGCTCACCAGTCGTACAGCGATATGCATCACGGAGGCTACTCGGAAAAGCAGCAGGGAGAAAAGAACATGAGGCTGATGCATAATATTCTCGAGGCGGGCTGCGCGGGTGGATTCATGTTTGCATGGATGGACGAATGGTTCAAACCTACCTGGATTGTCAGCTATCTCGAAGCCTATGGAAGCAATATTGGCGGGAACCTTATACCAACAAGGCAGCTCTGGCATAATCTTACTTCGCCGGAACAGAATTTCGGCCTTGTTTCATTCGACCAGAGAAACGTCGACCCCTTCATTTCATACCAGATCAGTCAGCCCGGCGGCCCGGTGCGAAAAATAAACGCGACACACGATAACAGCTTCTTCTTCCTCGACATTGAAGCAGGAAGGCAGCTTGAAGCCGGTGATACAGTAATGGTTGCCTTCGATACTTATCTGGCCGGTCTCGGCGAATCGAGGCTTCCCAACGGCAAAATACTTGACAACAGGTCGGAGTTCCTCATGACAATGGTATTATCGCAAGACACCGCGCTTTATCATGTTACCCAGGCCTATGACATGAACGGACTCACTCCGCGTTTTGATCTTTCAAACCATGCTGTCCAGCGGTACAGAAGTACTGTCACCGACGGGGCTCCCTGGGTTCTGATGCACTGGTACAACGACGGTTTTAGACATGAAGGACAGTATATAGGCAAGTTCCCGATGGAAAACTCTCCGGATTTCACTTTCGGCGAAATGACGGCAGTGGCATGGAGCGGAAACAAAATAAGGATCCGGGTTCCGTGGACCCTCCTTTACTTCTACGATCCCACACAGATGAAAGTGATCGACGGAGCCGTATCATACGATGGCGGATACAATTATGTCATCTCCACGGCTGAATCCGACGGCATTGCAGTATCGGTCTATCTCGATAAACAGGTAACTTCAACAGTCAGCAGGTACAATTGGGAGAAATGGCTGATAGTACCGTCAACAGTGTCGAGGGAAAAGAAATCGCTTGAAATAGTAAGAAGCGGATTGACAGCAATCCCGCGGTTTAGCGACTGAAACTACCACCGTCAATAACTCTGGTGCGGGCTTTCTTCTTCTTACTGAAGCCTGAACGCTCGGCTTTTCCCCATCCCTTCTTGCCCCTCAAGGCGTCTATGTTACCCCTCACTGCAAAGTATGTATGAACGGGGTAGAAGAAAGGCTCCAGGAAGGCTATACCGACAAGCTTCAGAACATCTCTCTTGCTCTTGTACTTGTGGAAAGTGATCTCCTCAAACAGTATGGCCCAGGTCGAAAGGCTGACGGCAAAGGAGTAGACGAACAGGAAGAGCAGAAGATAGAAAGGCCAGTTCAGTGCATCGCGTATAATAAGATATATGGTATAGATAAAACCAGCGAAAGCAATGAGAGGCGCCATCCATTCAAAGAAGAACCAATAGGGATAACCCAGAAGGCCAAGCCGCCCGTACTGACTGTTAAAGAACATCTTGCGGTGAGTGCGGAGCGATTCGATAAGACCGCGGGTCCATCGGGTCCTCTGTCTCCGCATCGACTTAAGATCGGAAGGAACTTCCGTCCAGCAAAGCGGATCGGGTATATATGTAACTTCGTATTTGGTGTCACTCTCAGCCATGTAACGCCTCATCCTGAGAACCAGTTCCATGTCTTCGCCGACAGTCTTTACGCTGTAACCGCCGGCCTTGATAACCGTTTCCCTGTCGAACAGGCCCATTGCTCCCGAGATAAGCATCAGCCCGTCGAGCTGGCTCCATGCCATTCGTCCCAGAAGAAATGCCCTTGTGTACTCAAGAACCTGAAGACGAGGCAGGAAGTTGGAAGGAATCTTTATCTCCTTGATATGCCCACTCTCAACTTCGCAGGAATTGACGATCCTGATAACACCGCCAGTACCGATGACTTTCTTATCCTTCTCCTCAAGAAAAGGCTTAACCAGCTTCAGTATGGAATCGGCTTCAATGATAGAATCGGCATCAATAGATACAAAAAGGTCGCTGTGGCAGATGTTTATTCCGGCATTGAGCGAATCGGCCTTGCCCCCGTTATTCTTGTCGATAATGGTGAGCCGGTTGTAAGACGGATTCTTTGAGCGGTAAACACCCCTTATTCTTTCACAGGGAATCCTGTAATCAAAATAATAATTAACCTTAACAAGATCGTATGCATCCTTCATCAACTCAAAGGTGTCGTCAGTTGAACCGTCGTTCACGATTATAACCTCAAAGTTGTTGTAGTAGAGCGACAAAAGGGTGCGCACGTTGTCAATTATAGTCTTGCTTTCATTAAAGGCGGGCGCGATGATGGAGATCTTCGGACTGAGGGGCGACAACACGAGCGAGTTGTAATTGACAAAGCTGTTCTTGCGGAGGTATTTTCTCAGCGCTATCGCCGAAAAGATTCCTAAAATCAGGTAGCTTGCAAAAAGGAACAGCGTCAGATAAAATACTATATGTGCAAAAAGTATTCCCATGGCTTCTAGAAAATTCTTCGGTCAAGCACGTGCCTGACGATAATGTTGTAGTTCTTGTACTCCGACTTCATCAGCTTGACAAGAGTCTTGACACCTTCCTCGCCGTTGTTCTCAATAGCCTTTGTGGCTTCGATCTGAAGCTGCACATCATCCTCCTTGTCGAGAACAAGCTTAAGGAATCCCAGAAGTGAAGGATCAGGCATTTTGGCCATAGCCTTGATGATCTCAAGACAGGTGGCGTTATCCTGCGACTTGTACATCCTCTTCAACACCTCCAGGGTGGAACGGAATTCCAGATCGCCGGAAACTTCAACAGCCAGCTTGCGGACTTTCTGCGACGGATGTTCCAGTGTCTCCCTGACATCATCCTCTGCTTCAAGCTGCTTGAATTCCCTTATCATACGTAGAGCGAACATTACAACAGTAGGATTTGCTGCCCTGAGGAACTTCTTAAACTCGGGTACAGGCAGGTCATGCTGAATAATAAGCTCATGAAGTGTTATCTGCTCCCATAATGAGAAGGGCCTTACCAAATGGAAGAGGAAGCCGAACGGATCCTCATTGGTAAGCCTGACAAGGGCTATCTGGGCCTCCATCCTGAGAATCTCATTCCTGGAGTTCAGAGCCTTGTACATAGCATCATTGGCATCCTTTATATTCATAAAGGCAAGTTCCCGGAAACCCTTTATCTTCTTGTGCCAGCGATAGTCGTGGGCACGCCTGATGGAATCCCTGTCAAGACCGAGATAAAGATACAGGCTGCTAAGCTTCTCGGCGGCATCTCCCTTCAGGTTAACACTGACATCTATCATCTGATCGATCAGCGCCAGCCTTCTGTAGTTGTCTGAGGCAATGCTCCGGAATTTGTCCGGGCTGCTTCCCGTGAACAAATAGTCAATGATCATCCCCTGATAGGTCTCGGCAAGATACTGCCTGAGATCCTGCTCCTTCTCCATCCTTCGCCTGTTAAGAAGAATTACCGTCAGCAGGATTAACATCGTGGTAAATGAAATGAAGATGGTAATTATCAGGGCATTGACAAGAGTATACGACTTGCCGAAATAGTTGATCCTCTTGAGCCAGGGACTGTCGGAATTCAGAAGGAAGAAATTTGGCGGCTCTACCACAACAGGTTCCACTGCCGGTTCAGGCATTTCAACAAGGGGAGGAACAGCCACCCGGCCTTCCTCCTGAAGCGTATCGGCCTCAGCGGCGGCGGTATTAACAGTGTCGCCAGCAACAAGCTGTTGTTTCGCAAGCGCTTCCTGCCGTCCGGCTTCTTCCTCCGGGGGATCAAGATAAGCCCTGACCTTGTCGAGATTAAGCTTTGTGACCCTTACCTTGAAGAAACCGCCTTCCTCAATTATTGCAACATCATCCCCTATCACTCCGGAAACTTCATCGTACATCTTCTCTGCATTCGACTTCACCCGGAATGCGCCAATCTGAATCGGAAAGAAATCCTTCGAAAGATCAACTATGTCATTTAGCTTCTTCTCATCGTTCCCTGAGGTAATCAGAAAAGCCCCGTCGGCGACGTAAACCGGTTCGGGATGTATTCTTTTGATTGGGGAATAGTCGGCTGAATTGCCTGCCCGCAGGACACTGAACACAAGAAGTGACAATATTGCAATTACACGGTGTTTCATCACTTCATTTTAATTGCGTAAATAAGGTGGGCATTGCCTTCAAATCTGTTTCTCCAGGCCGGACCAGCCTCCCCGTCGTATTGTTCGCGCGAATATCCTGTTCCCAGCCTGATAGTAAATCGCCCGTTAACCGCGAAGTTATAGGCTAGTCTCACGCTGTGGGCATTCAGCCTGTTAATATCTTCCCTTATATCATATGGTTCGTCCGGAGCTGTCCCGGTGCCAAGGGTAAGCTGCAAGTAATTGAAATCGGTGAAATAGCGGCGTGCATTCAAATAAAAGGATGTCCTCGGACCGTCATCCTTGAAATACACGTAACACTTGCCCGACAACCAGTACTTGCTGATATACTTCTCAACGGATGCAAGTCCTATAAAGATGTTCCTGTCGAAGTAATAGTAATTGAGCCCTGCCGAAATCCCCCAGCCTTTGGGAAGGATTTGCCAGAACTCGAATGCTCCCCTGTGTGTAGGGAAGTAATTGCCCGGGCTATAGGCATAGGCGACATAAGCATAATTCTTATCGGAGATCCTGGGATAGGCCTCCGCCTCAACCTGGAACTCGGTGGCATAGATATTTGTTTCAGGATCCGTTATCAGGTTGCCGATATTGATTCCGGCCGCTGCAGGACCCCACCCGAAACGGTGGCCTGCACCGACACTGAAAACCTGCCAGAACCTGGTATAGGGTTCTTCGAAATAATCAAATGAATAGCCTGTCCGGAAATCTGTTTCCACAGCAGTATTGTCCTTCGACCATAGAGAGATGTCGCGCCTGGCCGACAGTGCATCGGCATTATCCGGTTCTGTAAGAAGAAGTGTGTCGATAACGGCTGCTGCTTCATCATAGTTCTTCTGCCAGGCAAGAATCCTTCCCAGGAGTATCCTTACATCACCATATTCGGGATAAGCCTTAAGCAGTTTTCTTGCATCAGCCGCGGCTTCTTCAAGCTTGCCTTCAAAAGCTATGGTTCTTATCCTGAGATATTCGGCTTCAGGATTGATGATTTCCTGATTAGCAGCTTCCTGGGCAGAAAGCGGATTAAGTCCCGATAAAACCGCTATCAGGCCCCCAACAAAAAGCAATATGACGAATCTTCTCATAACCTATTTGTTGAGTATTGATTTAATCCTCGAAACCAGGTCAATGGGGTTAAAAGGCTTCACTATGTAATCGCTGATTCCCAGCTCTCCTGCCTGACGCTGCATCTGGTAGTCGCTGAATGCAGTAAGTATGATGACTGGAGTATCCTTGCCCTGTTCCGACCTTACAAACTTTATCAGTTCGAGACCGCTCCTGTAGGGCAGGTGTATGTCAATAACCAGCAAATCATAATCATTCTTCTGCAGCATCTCAATCCCCTCATTGCCGTCTTCTGCCACATCAGCATCAAATCCTTCCCTCTCAAGAATAACCGAGAGAGTTTTCATTGCCATAGGATTGTCTTCACAAATCAATATCTTCATTATCAGAACACAGGATTAAGATTAACTAACAAAATCATGCTCCGCCGATTATATGCTGATAGTAGGGTCAAATTTGGGGAAAATATTTAGCCCCGCAAAAGAAATGTATTGATATTTGACCTCCTGTACATTTTCGACGACTAACGTAACAGTTTTATGTGACTAAATTATAACCCATTATGCATCTTTTTCCCCTATCCAGGGCCACATTACTGCCGATGACATCAGCGCTTCCCCGGTTTAGACGGTTCCAATGCTGCCGGTCAGGGCATTCCCTGGTCAGATTAAGCTAATCAGGCTTAATCAGATTATAAAACTCAATTATCACCTCAATTATTGTCACGAATACAATCAATACAGGAAGTTTTCAGTCAGTTCCCGGCATTCCGGGGCACTTATCCGGCTGCTCAGTACTTACTCTATTAGTCCCTGTACGTAATCTACAGTGAGAACCAGTAATTAAGTTTAACTATGAAAATGTTGTTGGGATAAATGTCGCCAAGATACCTGTATGAATCCCGCATTGATGCGCCCGGAAACATGTTGCTTCCTGTCCTGTCGCTCGACCATACAAGGTAAATGAATGAACCCAGACGATATTCCCACTTTGCAACCAGGTTTGACCTGAACTGATGAAAGTTGAAATCAGGATTAGCTGCCGTAACATTCACCGGCACACCGTTGTCGTTGTCGCTCAGGAAATAAACACCATTTGCATATACGGGATTCTGATAAACTGCAAACCTGTCGCTGTAGTTTTTTGCCTCAGGACTGGTAACCCTTTTCAGATCGGTATACTTGCCCCTCGAAATGAAAGGGCTTCCGTAATACTGAATTGAAAACTCGGGAGTCAGGTTAACATCGGCCCTGAAAGTCAGTCCAAGTGTTGTTTGATCGATTGTCCCGAGAATATACCTCGTTGCCCCGGGAATAGGGTCTGTGGCAGTGGTGACATATTGAAGCTCATCATGGTTCTTCTCATAATCGGCTGTAATTCCAAGTTTAAGTATCCTGAAGGGGCGGACCGAGATACCGGGCTTAATAGTCAATGACGAAGCCGAATTATTTGCTCCCTTATCATAAACTCCGCCAAAGGTTGCAATAAACCTTTTCGAGGCATCGGTGCTCAGCATTCCCCCGATTTCGTAACTCGCGGGCATCATCATGTCGTAACCTCCCCTCAGTATCTTGGTGTCAATATCTTTTGTATGGAAAGCGGCTTCGGCATGCAGACTCCACTGGTTCTTGAATGTTGAAACGAACGACAGTTCCCCGTCGGAACCAAGGGAGGCTCCGCCAAAGGTCCAGGAGTTGCGTTGTTCAAATCCGACACTGAACGTCCGGAAAATTGATACGGGCTTTGTGGTCTGATACAATATCTCGTTCCTATTCTCTATCTCGTCGGCAGTTCTCATATAACCGAGGTCGTTAAGCTCAAGACCGGGTGTGAGAAATGAAATTGCAGTTGAATACTTCCAGTTCCCCCCTGCTCCCTTTCCAATCTCCACCTTGCCCCCTGTTCCGCTAAGACTGGTCCTGTTCAGGTCGTAATCAAGATAATCGGCGCCGGGCCTCTGGTAGTACCTTGCCGATGACTCCTGCAGCATGGTCATTGCCTCCTTGCTGCCATTGATGTAGCTCCCGACAAGCTTTGCATTGATAAAAAACTTCTTGTCGTTCCAATGGTGAAGGATATCAAATCCACCGGTAAAAGCATTGTCTGCAAGAAACTCCAGCTCCGGATCATCAATCATGCGGTTCGTGGATGTGAACATCCCTCCTATCATCGTGTTGCCGGCATTGTAGCCTTTCTGAATTCGTCCGACAAGATAGTTTGTAAGCGGTTCCACCTTCACTTTTGATTCATCCCCCAGAGCATCACTTACCCGGGCAAATTCATTTGCCGTCACACTCTGAATCAGCCCTACCGAAAGACCTTCGGATGTAGTTCCGCTGAATTTGGCAGCACTGATGATCTTGGTCATGTCGGGCGACTTCACATAGCGGTCGCCCAGAGCCGGGACTGTCCTGGACGGCGAATGTCCTATACGCCTTGAATAGAACAGGCTCTGCTGATCGAACTTGTAATCGAATATTGTCAGGCCTTCAAGGAAGAAAGGCCTTTTTTCTTCATAAAAGGTTTCGAATGCTGTCAGGTTCATTACCGAAGGATAGGATTCGACCTGACCGAAATCGGGATTGACAGTAAGGTCGACAGTGAAGTTACTCGAAACACCGATCTTGGCATCAAGGCCAAGATTGGCTCCCCATACCCTTCCATTCTTTGTATATGGACTCCCCGGTATCTCTTCAAGGGTATTGAGCTTCCCGAGCGAGTAGGGCAAGATCTCGAGCCGGCGCGATTTCTTAAGCCCCTTGAGACCGATGAACTCCCCGTAGTTGTAAAGCATACCCGGACCTGTCTTTGTCTGCCTTTCCCAATTGCTTTCCTCCTGCAGCCTGTCAATCCACCTCCATGTATGCATACCCCATACCTGCTCATCCTTGTTGCTGTAACGAAGCTGGCTGAGCGGAACTTCTATTTCTGCCACCCATGCTGAGTCTTCCAGGCCAACCTTGCATCTCCATACGGCATTCCAGTTGAAATCCCAGTTCTCAGGATTGAAAAGCACAAGATCTACCTTCTGCCCCCAGGCCGTGACTGTAAACTCGAATCCTGTACGGTAATCCCGGTAACTGTCGAAATTGACTCCGACCATATCGCCCACTATGTTATCCCTCGCATCAGCATACCTGTGAACCTTGTGAGGTTCCGGGTCGTGGGCCCTGAAAGCTATGTAAAGGTATTTGTCGTCATACTGGATGTTGTGCTCGGTCTCGAATGTCGGTTTGGCACCTTCGTGGGGAATAAACTGGGTATAGTCGCCTGCCCAGTTGCCATGCTTCCAGCATTCATCGTCAAGCTTCCCATCAATGACAGGCCTTTCCGTAACAAGACGAGTGGTAACGTATACCGGCTGTTTCAGCTTCTGCCCCTGCAAGGCAGCTGAATCCTGAGCTGTAAGAACCTGCCCCTGAGAGTTGTTGTTTAAACCAGCTGATAAATAACAAATAATTATCAATAAGGCCGTCAGACCTTTCCCTTTGATATTGTTTCCCATCATTTTATTTAGGTTAAGAGTTCCCAAAAATACTGTTTTGTCCAGATTAAAAAAACACGAGATTCACAGATAATGATTATACAAATCAGATGAAGTGAATAATTTGGTATATTTAGGAGCCAGGCTATAGAAATATGAAGCTACAGGAATATAAATTAAAATACATATCATGAAAAAGCTCTTTTATCTCTTGACTGTTTTTTCTATCTCATTGACCCTTAATGCCCAGGATATCGCCCGGTCTCCCATAGGAGGCCAGCAGCCAAAGTCCGATCCCGACAAAATCATTTCCATCGAAACGGCTAAATCAAGCCTGGTGCTTAAGGTTAGCGGCCGCGACGGACGGCTGTACCACTTGTATCTCGGCCCAAGGCTCAGCAGCACCGAGAGTTTCAACCAACGGGGGAACGAGAATCATCTGGCATATGCCACGTTCGGCACCGACAATCTCTTTGAACCGGCTATAAGGGTTCTTCATAACGACGGAAATCCCTCACTCGAACTTATCTATGTAAGCCATGAGACGGCCAATGCCGGCAACGATGCAACTCTTACCAGAATATTGCTCAGGGATCCACAGTACCCATTCGAAGTAACCCTTTTCTGCAAGGCTTTTACTGCCACGGATGTATTCGAACAATGGGCCGAGATCAGGCATACCGAGAAGAAGCCGGTTACCATTTATAATTATGCTTCCTCAATGCTGCATTTCGATGCCGAAAGGTACTGGCTTACGCAGTTCCACGGCGACTGGGCCGAGGAAATGAAAGCCAGGGAAAGCGAACTGACGGCAGGAATAAAGATACTCGACAGCAAACTTGGAAGCAGGGCACACATGTATCAGACTCCTGTCTTCCTGCTTTCACTTAATGAGAAAGCTGAAGAAAACAGCGGACAGGTACTCGCCGGTACTCTTGGCTGGTCGGGAAATTTCCGCTTCCTGTTCGAAGTGGATGAGAAAAACTCCCTCAGGGTGATATCAGGAATTAATCCTTTTGCATCGGAGTATTCTCTCCAGCCGGGCAAGGTTTTCAAGACACCTTCCATGATCTTTACCTTTTCAAACTCGGGAACCGGCCAGGCAAGCCGTAACCTTCACCGCTGGGCAATAAACCACGGTGTCCTCAACGGAACGGGATCACGTTACACTCTCCTGAACAACTGGGAAGCCACCGGCTTTAACTTTGATGAGAAGAAACTTACTTCAATCCTCGACGATACAAAAAAGATGGGTCTCGATGTATTCCTTCTCGACGACGGCTGGTTTGCAAATAAATATCCAAGGAACCACGACAGGGCAGGACTTGGCGACTGGCAGGAGAATAAGGCGAAGCTTCCTGGCGGACTGGGTTATCTGGTAAAGGAAGCAGATGCCAGGGGAGTGAAATTCGGGATCTGGATAGAACCGGAAATGGTCAATCCCAGAAGCGAACTGTATGAAAACCATCCCGAATGGATCCTGAAACTCCCGAACCGTCCCGAGCATTATTTCAGGAATCAGCTTGTTCTCGATCTTACCAACCCGAAAGTACAGGAATTCGTTTACAATGTTGTCGACGGAATGCTCACTGCAAATCCCGGGATTGCATTCATCAAATGGGACTGCAACAGGATGATGACCAACATGTATTCTACCTACCTGAAGGACAAGCAGTCGCATCTGTACATCGACTATGTCAACAGCCTTTACGGAGTTCTGGAACGACTGCGCTCGAAATATCCCGATCTTCCCATAATGCTTTGCTCCGGTGGCGGCGGAAGGGTCGATTACGGAGCGCTGAAGTATTTTACCGAATTCTGGGCCAGCGACAATACCGATCCACTCGAAAGAATTTACATGCAGTGGGGTTATTCTTATTTCTTCCCTGCAATCTCGGTCTGCAACCACGTTACCTCCTGGGGAAAGCAGTCACTTAAATACAAAACCGACGTGGCCATGATGGGGAAAATGGGTTTTGACATCGAGGTTGACAAGCTTACCGAAAATGAACTCAAGTTCTGCCAGGATGCAATTGCAAACTATAACAGGATTAAGGATGTGATATACAAAGGCGACCTTTACCGCCTGATATCACCCTACAAGGAAAACAGGGCAGCCCTGATGTATGTGAACCAGGAAAAAACAAAGGCTGTTCTTTTCAGCTACACCCTGAATACACGATACGGCGAAACAATTAACCGCGTAAGGCTCCAGGGGCTTGATCCGGACAAGACTTACAATATCAGGGAGATCAATGTGCCGAATGAAGGCCGTTTCCGCGGAGGGAGTGAAAACGGACGGAGCTACACAGGCGACTACCTGATGAATGTCGGACTAAACGCCGGTTCATCCACCCCGCTTACCAGCGTGGTGTACGAAATTACCGAGTGAGGATTAGTTCCCGTCCCAGCCGGCAATCCTTGCCCATAGCCACCAGGCTGCATAGGCTTTCTGATTGGCATTGAGGGGCTGGGTGTGTGCAGCAGTGCAATCGTACCAGTCGACTCCGCGGGTATGAGCGTTCTGCCATTCCACGGCCCAGTTGCCGTCGAGAGTGCCGTTGCCGTCGGTATCGTAGTTGCATCCATCGTCGGCATTCCTGTCCCCAAACCAGACCCCGTCGGGATTGTAGGATTCTATATCTGCAAAATCATACAGTATCTTGCCGTTACGCCTGCAAAACGATCTTATCTGCTCATTCCTGATATGAAGGTTTCCATTTAGGCCGCTGCCGTCGAGGTGCCCGGTCATATAAACGAAAGCAACACCCGGATAATCATTCTCAAGACCTTCCATCAGACTGAGATAGGTGTTGATATTCGATTCGGTAGCATCTGAAACCTGACCGCACCACGACCAGATTATCACGTTTACATCCGGATTGGCGGCCAGGTAGGTCCTGGTCCTCTCGGCCCACGATGTCCGGTCAGGATTTCCAAGGTCGCCGCTCATTGCATAGTCGTGCAGATCGAGCGATCCCCCGGTCCCTCCGTTGTTCCACGAGAATGTAGGACCCTTGAATGAAACCAGGCCTGACATACCCTCGGTAAGCTGGCTTCCATGCGAAGTATGCCCATAGGCAATGTGAAGATTCGATTTTGCCTCTTCAATCCACTCCGAAGGGATAGCAGCCAGCTTCGTGCATGAGTGGTCAATAATGAAACCATCGCCCGAAACGATTCCCGGTCCGTCTTCCTTGCTGCATGATGACAAAAGGAAAACCAGGGCTATTAAACAAGATATGTTAAGATATCTCATAAAAGTGATTTGTGAATATTGAAATTCCTGCTCTGACTTTTTACATAAGCCATATCACCAATAAAACGTATGAAAGGCCGGATTGTTGCAAAAATATTATTCCGGCTTTTCAAAGATACACGGCTGCAAGCCTTTAGGGATGGGCAATCTCAATACCAAATACATTATTGTTTTTATTATAAAAGCGGCATTTTGTCCCGAAGAATTACTATTTTTCGAACCATCATAATCTGTCTTAAGTAAACCAGCGAGAAATGAAAAATGGAATAAAACTGTTTGTACTCCTTATCGCCGGAGCAACTGTTGTATCGTGTTCCCCTTCAAGGATGGGGGCTTCCCAGACCGATAACGAAGTCAGAAATGTTATCCTGATGATCGGCGACGGGATGGGCCTGCCTCATGTTAATGCAGCAATGACAGTGGCCGGTGTCCCCCTTAATATTCAAAGGGCTGAAGTAACCGGACTGCAGACCAGCCACTCGGCAGATAACTATGTTACTGATTCAGCCGCGGCGGGAACAGCACTGTCGACAGGTAAAAAAACAAATAACGGAATGATCGGCGTGGATCCCCATGAAAACAGGCTAAAAACCATACTGGAAATTGCAGAGGAAAACTGCCTTGCAACCGGACTTGTTGCCACTGCTTCAATTACTCACGCAACTCCGGCAGCATTTATCGCACACCAGGCTTCAAGAAGCAGTTATGAAGACATTGCCAGAGATTTTCTCAGGACTGATATTGATGTGTTTATCGGCGGAGGTTACGATCATTTTGCAAAAAGGGCTGACGGACTCAACCTTATCGACAGCCTGACTGCTAAAGGTTATGAGGTAATAACCTCGGCCGAAGCACTTAAGAATTCTGTTTTTCCTATGAAACTGGCTGCTCTGCTGTACCCTGATCAGCCACCCTACAGGCTTCAGGGCAGAGGTGACATGCTCTATGAGGCAACCAGAAAAGCTATCGATATTCTGAACCGGAACCGCAAAGGCTTCTTCCTTATGATTGAAGGATCACAGATCGACTGGGCAGCCCATGCAAACGATGCTGAAATCACAATCGATGAGACTCTCGATTTTGACAGGGCTGTCGGAGCCGCTATTGATTTTGCCAAAGCTGACGGCAATACCCTGGTAGTTATTACGGCCGATCATGAAACCGGCGGTGTCACTATACTGGGAGGCGACATCAAATCAAAACAGGTACAGCTCAATTTCTCAACAACAAGCCATTCAGCCGTTATGATTCCGGTTTATGCATACGGCCCCGGCGCTGAGAACTTTACCGGCATCTATGACAATACCGATGTGCCCAAAAAGATACTGAAGGCCTTCAGCTTCGACGGAAAGAAATGATCTGTAAGCGAAGTGACCAGACATTGCCTTAAGCTGTCATTTTGTATCATTCATTCCCAATTTTATTTAACTTTGGCAATTCGGGAAATAATGTGAATCAAGTGACAGACAGTCTCAAACCCTACGGGGACAAGCAAAAGATCTTCGACAAAAGATACCTGCAGATGGCCAGGATATGGGCTCAGAATTCCTACTGCAAACGCAGGCAGGTAGGAGCTCTTATCGTCAAGGACAAAATGATAATTTCGGACGGTTATAACGGCACTCCCGCGGGATTCGAAAACGTCTGCGAGGATGAAAATAATGTGACTAAACCGTATGTTCTTCATGCTGAAGCCAATGCTATAACAAAAGTTGCAAAGTCAAACAATTCCAGCGAGAATTCAACGTTGTATGTAACGACATCACCATGCATGGAGTGCGCAAAGTTGATCATTCAGTCGGGAATTGGACGGGTAGTTTACTGTAACAGGTATCGTGTTACCGATGGGCTCGACTTGCTGAAACGTGCAGGAATTGAGATTGTTTATATTGATCCTGATAACGATATCTATGAAGTACAATAATACCAGGAGAGACATCATTCTGCCATTGGTTGCTGCATTTGCCCTTGCAGCCGGAATCGTGATCGGCATTTACCTGCCGGGCAGAAACAGTGTCCCCCAGCAAACCGGTTTCAGAGTAAAAAGCGACAAGATAAACAGCATCCTTAACATTATTGAAGCGGACTACGTTGACACAGTTAACCGCGCCGAACTGGTGGAAGCCGCTATACCGGCAATACTGAAGAAACTTGATCCGCATTCGGTTTATATCCCGGCTAAAGACCTCCAGCGAGCCAACGAACCGCTACAGGGCAACTTCGACGGCATAGGCATATCATTCAACATGCTCACGGATACAATACTGGTAATAAGCACTATTCCTGGAGGACCCTCCGAAAAGGTGGGACTGATGGCCGGTGACAAGATTATATATGTAAATGACTCCCTGGTGGCCGGAAGAAAGCTGAGCGACGAGAAAGTAATGGGCATGCTCAAGGGACCAAGAGGCACCGTGGTCAGTATCAAGCTTATGCGAAAAGGATACAGCGATCTTATCCCCTTTGACATTACGCGCGACAAGATACCGATTGCCAGTGTAGACGTGAGCTATATGATCAATGACAAAACCGGATACATAAAGATCAACAACTTCGCGATGACTACCTATGAGGAATTCCTTAAAAGCATCAGAGAACTGAAGTCGGTGGGAATGCAAAAACTCATACTTGATCTAAGAGAAAACTCCGGTGGCGTTATGGAGGCAGCTACCAGAATAGCGGACGAATTCCTCAAGGAAGGAGAAATGATTGTTTATACCCTTGGCAGGTCGCAACCCAAAAATGAGACAAGGGCAAAGGGTAACGGGGAATTTGAATCAGGCGACCTGGTTCTCCTTATAGACGAATGGAGCGCATCTGCAAGCGAAATCCTGGCAGGAGCAATACAGGATAACGACAGGGGTACCATAATCGGAAGACGCTCCTTCGGCAAGGGACTCGTCCAGGAACCTGTTCCCTTTAACGACGGATCGGGAATGAGACTTACGGTAGCAAGATATTATACTCCTACCGGAAGGTCGATACAGAAACCTTACAATAATGGCTTCGATGAATACTTCGACGACCTCAATTCACGGTTCGAGAGGGGTGAATTCACGGCGTCGGACAGCATCCAGTTTGCCGACTCGCTGAAATTCACTACAAAGGGGGGAAAGACCGTCTATGGAGGCGGAGGAATAATGCCCGACATATTTGTTCCGGTCGACACCACGGGCCGTTCTGCATATTTCATCGCGGTAAGACCCCTGATATACAGATATGCCCTCAACTATACCGAAAAGAACAGGGAGACACTTAATAAATTCACCGAACCGGGGGAAATGGAGAAATATCTCGACCGGCAAGGCCTTCTCAATAACTTCATCAGCTTCGCCGAAAAGAACGGTGTTAAGAGGGACACGGAAGGAATTAAGCTCTCCGGTCAGGTGATTTCAATTCAACTGAAAGCCTATATTGCCCGCAACATACTCGACAACAAGGGATTCTATCCTATCTGGAAAGAGCTCGACACTACCTTGAAGTTCGCGGTGGATTACCTGGAAAAAGATTAACCGCAAAAAGCCTGTTGCTCTTTTGCCCCCTTTTAGGGGGATCCCGATAACTCCCGATAGCTATCGGGACGGGAGGGAAAGGGGGTATGTGAATGCAAGGGATAACAGATAATAGGGTAAAGGGGGTATGTTAATGTTGGGGGTCGAGGGTTATCTGCTTTCAAGCATCTCCGGATTATATCCCACTGACAAAATCCGATACCAGCTTTACCGAAAGATCCTGCTCCTCGATGAATCCCATATGCCCCGAATTCTCAAGTATCTCCAGCCTGGCATTTGCAGGCAGACTGACCTTCGGGATAATGTCATCGCAAGAAATGTAATTATCATGCCTGCCAAGAATCCACAGGCAGGGAACCCTCCCCTGCTCCATCACCTTAAGCCTCGAAGGTCTGTTCATCATCCCGTTGAGAACCGAAATGATTCCCTCATCGCTTATTGTGGCGGCAATTTCCTCCGACCGCCGGAGATCGTCTCCGAACTTTTCGAGATTAACGGTGGCATACATCCGGGATATGTTGCCGGGGTATAACAGATGTTTTTTTGCTGCTCTCACAACCTTTATCTCCCTTTTCCTGTTTGCAACGACTCCCGGCCTATCGGCAAAAGGATGGGAATGAAAAAGGCAATAAGCCGAAAGCATGTCCGGATAGAGTTCAAGAAAAGCAAGAGCTACATAGCCTCCCAATGAATGACCTGTGATGAATGCCTTCGGCAGATTCAGGTTCTCCATAAGACAAGCAATAGCCCCGGCCATGAATTCCATGCTGTGATTCACGCTGTAAACCTCCGAAAGACCATGCCCCGGAAGATCAACACAGATTACACGGAACTTCCCGGAAAGCTTATCTGCAAAACCGGCCCATATCTCAGATGTCTCGAGATAGCCGTGAAGAAGAATAACGACCTCTCCCTCTCCATTATCACTGTAGTAAATCTTGCCTTCGTTGTAATTGATGTACTTCTTCATCATAATATAATTTTAATTCTAAAAACGCCGCGTAGGGCACAGGGCGCAGGGCACAGAGTGCAGGGCGCAGGGCACAGGGCGCGGGGCAAAATGCCGCGTACCGTTCTTCCCCGAAAGATACTTAATCTCAGTGATTGATAATATTGTTAATTTTTATTAATTTTATAATATTGTTCCGGTCGGAAATTCCACAAAAACTCAGGGTTTATGGATAAACTACTTTTCTCCTCCGTTTCCAAAAAATTTGTGATGGCACTGGCGGGTCTGTTCCTGATCCTGTTTCTGCCTGTACATCTTTTCATCAACTTCATGCTTCTGAAAAGCGATCCGCAGCCTTTCAATGAAGCCGCACGTTTCATGGTAAGCTTTCCCCTGATCAGAATAATTGAAATCGTACTGATCGCTGCCATCATTATCCACATCTGCTACGGCATTTACATCCAGATTCAAAACTGGATGGCCCGGCCGACACGGTATGCGGTAAGCATAAAGACAAAAACATCCTTCTTCTCAAAATTCATGATCTGGACCGGAGCCGCGGTGTTTACCTTCCTTATCATTCATTTCTTCAATTTCTACTTTATACGGCTGGGTCTGGCAGAGGGAAATCCTGATGACTTCTATTCGGTGGCTCACAGGCTTTTCAAAATACCGGCCTACAACTATATCTATCTTGTATGTTTCATACTTCTCGGACTGCACCTGTATCATGCCATCATTTCGGCATTTCAGACTCTCGGACTCAACCACAGGTTCTGGACCCCCGTAGTTAAGGCATTTGCCTTGATATACGCCATTGTCATCCCTGCCGGTTTTGCTGTTATTTCAATAACAATATGGTTGTTCAGATAGAAAATACCAGGAACATGGAAAAACTTAACGCTCATATCCCCGACGGCCCCCTTGCCCTGAAATGGACAAAATACAAGGCTTCGGTAAAACTGGTCAATCCTGCCAACAAAAGGAAGATCGATATAATTGTTGTCGGAACAGGGGTCGCGGGAGCAGCTGCAGCATCAACCCTCGGCGAACTGGGATACAATGTGAAAACATTCAGCTATCACGATACTCCGAGAAGAGCCCATAGCGTTGCTTCACAGGGGGGTATCAATGCCGCCAAGAATTACCGTAACGACGGTGACAGTGTTTACCGTCTCTTCATTGATATGATAAAGGGAGGCGACTACAGAGCCCGCGAAGCCAATGTATACAGGGCCGCCGAGGTGAGCAACCAGGTGATTGACCATTTCACCGCACTGGGAGTACCCTTTGCCCGCGATTACGGGGGCACTCTCAATACCCGGTCGTTCGGAGGAGTACAGGTGTCCAGAACCTTCTACGCCAAGGGGCAGACAGGCCAGCAATGCCTTCTCGCTTCCTATGCATCCCTCAACCGCCAGATAAAAAACGGAACGGTTACAATGTACCCTTACAGGGAGATGCTCGATCTGGTTGTGATCGACGGAAGGGCACGAGGCATAATTGCCCGAAACATGATAAGCGGTGAAATAGAACGACATTCAGCCCATGCCGTGGTGCTGGCAACCGGCGGTTACGGAACCATCTTCTACCTGTCAACCCTTGCAGTGAACTCAAACGCAACCGCCGCATGGAAATCCTATAAAAAGGGAGCCTTCTTCGCCAATCCCAGCTTTGTCCAGATTCACCCCACCTCAATACCCCAGATGAACGAATTCCAGGCCAAACTGACACTTATGTCGGAGTCGCTGAGAAATGACGGAAGGATCTGGGTTCCAAAGGAAAAGGGAGATAAACGACCGCCCAATGACATACCGGAGAATGAACGGGACTATTATCTCGAACGACGCTATCCTGCCTTCGGCAACCTCGTGCCAAGGGATATCGCATCAAGAGCAGCAAAGGAAAGGTGCGATGCCGGTTACGGAGTCGGTCCTGCCGGACTTTCCGTTTACCTCGATTTCAGGGATGCATTGGCCAAACAGGGTAAAAAAGCTATAGAAGAGAAATACGGCAACCTCTTCGATATGTACAAAACGATAACCGGCACTGATCCCTATACGGAACCGATGAGAATCTATCCGGCAGGACATTATACAATGGGAGGCCTATGGGTCGACTATGAGCTTATGACAACCATACCCGGCCTATATGCCATCGGCGAAGCCAACTTCGCCGACCATGGCGCTAACCGCCTCGGGGCAAGTTCACTGATGCAGATAGCAGCCGATGGCTATTTCATTCTTCCCGTGACCATCAATAACTACCTGGCCGGGCAGATAAAAGTTCCCTCCATACCGGTCGAAGGCAGGGAATTTGATGAAGCAGAAAAATCGGTTAAAGAAAGGCTTGAAAAACTTGTTTCCATTGGAGGCAAACAAAGCGCCACCAGCTTCCACAAACGCCTGGGCAAGATCATGTGGGACTACTGCGGGATGTCGAGAAACGAAAAGGGACTGCTTAAAGCACTCGACCTGGTAAAAAACCTGAGGGAAGAGTTCTGGAAGGACCTGAGAGTGCCGGGTTCGCTTAAGGAACTGAACCAGGAACTTGAAAAAGCAGCCAGAATAGCCGATTTCCTCGAACTGGCCGACCTGCTCATCGCTGATGCCCTCTTCAGAAAGGAATCGTGCGGAGCCCATTTCAGGGAGGAATACCAGACTGCCGACGGTGAGACGCTGAGAAATGACGCTGAATATACCTGCGTGGCGGCATGGGAATATGCCGGCGAAGGGAAAGCTCCAATACTCCACCGGGAAGAGCTTAAGTTTGAAGAGGTGGAGATGAAGGTCAGAAGCTATAAATGAAACGAGTTTAATCAGGATATCATGAATCTTACACTGAAAATCTGGAGACAGAAGGATGCAAAGTCAAAGGGGAAATTTGTGACATACAAAATGGCTGATGTATCGCCCGAGATGTCGTTCCTGGAGATGCTCGACGCACTTAACAAAAAGCTTGTGGAATCAGGCGGCGATCCGGTGGCCTTCGAACACGACTGCCGGGAAGGGATTTGCGGAACGTGCGGAATGTATATAAACGGCCATCCCCACGGTCCTGTTCCGGCTGTGACCACCTGCATGCTGTCGATGAGGTATTTCAGCGACGGCGACACCATAACCGTTGAACCGTGGAGAGCCAAACCATTCCCGGTTATCAGGGATCTTATAGTCGACAGAAGCGCGATGGATAAAATACAGGTAGCCGGAGGCTATATTTCAGTTAATACCGGAGCCGCACCCGACGCCAACTCGATACTTGTTCCGAAGAAGAACGCCGAGGAAGCATTCGACGCTGCAGCATGCATAGGATGCGGGGCCTGCGTGGCTGCATGCAAAAATGCCTCGGCCATGCTTTTCGTTTCAGCCAGAATCTCACAGTATGCTCTCCTGCCACAGGGAAGACTTGAGGCAAAGGAAAGAGTAAGAGCCATGGTCGAGAAGATGGATGAACTAGGATTCGGCAACTGCTCGAATACCGGAGCCTGCGAAGCCGAATGCCCCAAACAGGTTAAACTCGTAAATATAGCCCGCCTCAACAGGGAATACTACAAAGCATACTGATAAGGCAATTATCCCGGCCGGCTGTTATCCTATGAACATAATTCCTCTATCTCGGCAACGGTTTTTGGTATCGGTTTGCCAAGAAGCTTGTGCCCATCTTCAGTGATAAGTACATCATCCTCAATTCTTATGCCGCCGATATCCATCCAGTCGGCCAGCTTCTCGAAGTTTATGAAATCCCTGAACTTCCCTTCTGCCTCCCATTTGCTTATCAGCTCGGGTATAAAATAAATTCCTGGTTCAACTGTGAAAACATGACCTGGTTTGTAAGGAAGAGCAAAGCGCAGGAAGGCCAGCCCGAATTGCCGGCTTCTCTTTACCTCGTCATTGTAACCTACATAATCTTCTCCAAGACCTTCCATGTCGTGAACATCCAGTCCCATCATATGGCCAAGCCCGTGAGGCATGAAAAGGGCATGGGCTCCCTGCTCCACAGCTTCGGCCGTGTCACCCTTCATCAGTCCAAGCTCCTTCAGAGATGAGGCAATGATGGTACAGGCATTCATGTGAAGATCGAGGTTTGAGATTCCCGGCTTTGCAAGCCTGATAGACTCCGTGTTTGCCTTCAGAACAATCTCGTAAATATCCTTCTGCCTGGGGCTGAATTTCCCTCCAACCGGAGTGCTGCGGGTGATATCGGAACTGTAGTGCATGTTCGATTCGGCGCCGGCATCAGTCACCATCATCCTGCCCTTTACCAAGATATTATCGTGATTGTGATTATGAAGAGTCTGTCCGTTGATGCTCAGAATAATAGGAAATGCAGATCCGCCTCCGCGCGACAATGCAATGCCTTCGATAGTTCCGAAAATCTCCTGCTCCTTCACACCGGGCTTGCACATCTTCATCGCGGTTGTATGCATCTCGTAAGCTATCTCCACAGCCTTTTCTATTTCATCAATCTCGACCTGTTCCTTTATTGAGCGCATGGAAACAACAGCCTTTATAAGTTCAACCGATGCCTTTGTCTTCATCTGGCAGGGATTCTCCCTGAGAAGAGTTCCCAGCATCATCTTGTTTTCAGCCCTGTAGGGAGGAAGAAAATGAATTTCGCGTTTTTTTGACAGGGCATCCCCTATCAGACTTTCAAGTTTCGCCGGGGGAGCGGCATTGACCACGCCGCATCTCAGTGCAAGCTCCTTTACAGTAGGCTGAGGACCCATCCAGATGATATCGTCAATGTCAACATCATTCCCGAATATCCAGTCCTGCCCGGTGTCAAAATCCATAAGCCCGGCAAATCCGGGAAGATCAAGACCAAAATAATAGAGAAAATCACTGTCCTGCCTGAAATGATACTGATTGGCAGGATAATTCATTGGGGAATCCACATTCCCCGGAAAAAGGGCGAGACCCGATTTCATAATACTATGAAGCCTTGCCCTCCTGTTAGAATAAACTTCTTTCTTGAACATATCTATTTTTTTACTGATCCGACAATGCAGCTAAGTTAATATCCCCGGAGGGAAAATCCCATTTTTCAGACAGTTAAAATCAGGCGAAATAAACTTATTAACAATAAAACCCTAATTTCTGTAAGCAGAACACGTTGTTATCAAATATTTTGTTGTGCGAATACTATTGGATATTAACAAAACGTTATTATATTCGCAGCAAAGTTATCAACACCTTATTAACAACGCCCGATCGTATGCCTTACCGTAGATTGCCGAATACTGATGCCGCGCGCATCAGGGCGATGAGAATCGCGCTCGAAAGAGGCCGTGAGGTTCCTCCAAACCAAATGGCCTATTCGCCGAAACTGATCGTCAAGTTGCAGAGATTCCTTCCACAGTTTGAGAACATGATAACATTGCAACGCCAGTCTTATGCTTCCCAGAACAATAAAAGCAAGGATTACGCCGAGACTGTCAGAAAAGCAAGGCTTTACATCACTCATTTCATAAGGGTGATGAACATGGCGATTTTCAGGGCTGAACTCCCCGCGGAGACGAGGGCTTTCTACGGACTGGCTACCAATGAATCGACAGTACCGTCGATGAACACCGAAAACGAGCTTATAAGCTGGGGAAAAAGAATTATTGAAGGCGAAGAATTCCGCATCAGGAAAGGCGGAACTCCTATTACAAATCCCACCATTGCCGTGGTGAAGGTAAGATACCAGAACTTCCTCGATGCACATCATTTTCAGAAAACACTCGCGAAAAGAACCCTTGATTATACGGAAAAGAACTACGAACTGAGAAAAGAAGCCGACGATCTTATACTGCAGGTCTGGAATGAGATTGAAAATACTCACAGCACACTTCCCGAAGATAAAAGACTGCCGGCAAGCGAGAATTACGGCATAGTCTATTTCTACAGAAAAGGTGAACTCAACAAGGCAGAATCGGCTGCAAAGGCCCAAAGCTAAATCCGGCCCTAACAAATAAGTTCTTGAACATAGGTAATATACAGCTCGGAGAATATCCTTTGTTCCTTGCTCCAATGGAGGATATCACTGATCCATCGTTCAGGTATTTATGCAAGATGAACGGTGCGGATTTCATGTACACCGAATTCATATCATCCGACGGGCTGATAAGGGACGGGGAAAAAAGTGTCAGGAAACTTGATATTTACGACTTCGAGCGACCCATTGGCATACAGTTGTACGGACATCTTACCGAAGCCATGGTGAAGGCCGCGATCATAGCCGAAACCGCAGCGCCCGAACTCATCGACATCAATTTCGGATGCCCCGTGAAAAAAATCGCCAACAGGGGAGCCGGTGCGGGGATGCTTCGCGATATCCCCCTGATGATCTCAATGACTGAAGCCATCGTAAAGGCGGTTAAGCTTCCCGTAACGGTAAAAACCCGGCTGGGATGGGATGAGGAAAGCAAAAACATAGTGGAAGTGGCCGAGAGACTTCAGGATACAGGCATAAGCGCACTTACCATTCACGGAAGAACAAAATCACAGCTTTACAAAGGCGTTGCCGACTGGACCCTTATCGGCGAGGTAAAAAACAATCCCAGGATGAAGATCCCAGTAATCGGAAACGGCGATATTGACAGTCCGGAAAAAGCCAGGGAGATGTTCAACAGGTACGGCGTCGACGGTATCATGATAGGAAGGGCATCGGTCGGCCGGCCCTGGATATTCAGGGAGATAAGTCACTACCTCAGCACCGGAGAACTCCTGCCCGAACCGACCGTATCTGAAAAAACAAAACTGGCACTGCTTCATCTCGACAAATCCATAGAATTCAAGGAAGGAAAAAGGGCTATCTTTGAGATGAGGAGACATCTCTCAAATTATTTCAAGGGTCTGCCCCACTTCAGGGATACAAGGCTGAAACTTCTTACAAGCCTTGAACCTGAAGAGATTAGGGAAATAATAAATGAGATAGGCTTACGCTGGGGCAGCTACCGCACCGACGACAGGACATCGGTATACGGAGTCTGATCAATCACGGCAGGCGGTTCAACACGGGCCGTGAGCAGCGACCATGATCCCCACTTCAAAATCTTCTTCATTATAATTATGAAAATCAGTCCGGTAATGATCAACCCGGCTAATTCTATCATGGGATAGAGCTTAAGCTGCTCAAACACAGCATCGGTTTGCAGAGCCGACGACTTATGCGTAACCATGATGCACAGGAATATGTTGTTCGCCGCGTGAGCTCCGATCGCGGCCTCGATACCGTCATCGAAAACCGTAACCACCGCGAAGATAAGCCCGAAGAAGATATACTGGGGCATCATCATCATGAATCCGAACTCGCTGACCTCCGGGTTAAAGGAATGCATAAGCCCGAACAATATCGAAGTCATCAAAATGGGAAGCCATCTGTTGCGGGAAAGGACGGTAAATCCCTGCATCAGATAACCGCGGAAAAGAATCTCCTCGAAGGCTGCCTGGAAAGGGATAAGGGCCAGACAGATAAGGATAAGCGGCAATAGGGTGCCCGAGCTGTTGTTAAGCCTGAAATTGGAGGGATCGGCCTTCATGGAAACAAAAAGGTAAAGTGCCGAGAGAATCAGCCATACCGATGCCGAAATAAAGAACCTTTTCCACCTGAAACCGCGGCCACCGTTTATCACTGCGCCGAAAGTCCTCTGATTAAGCGGTTTAATAAGAAGTGCAAAAGCCAGAATACCTATGATAAAAGGGAACAGGTTCATAAGAAGAGCTATATTCGAGTCAAATCCAAGAACCCCTATGTTAGCGGGATCATCAGCGATTTTACTGAGAATGTCGGGATCACCGGCAACTTTTGAAAAATATCCCACCAGGAGGGGCAGGGCTCCTATCGTGTTTGTAGCCAGCAGAATGGTTACTAACATCAGTAAATATCTCCATGCTCCGTTTCTGCCGGTGAATGATGATTCCAGATGATTCATTATGATGTTGTATTACTTTATGGAACTTGTTCTTTTGGGATAATCTATTGAATAATGAAGGCCTATGCTCTCTTTCCTGTTCATCGCCATCTTGATTATCAGGTACCCTACATTAATAAGGTTACGGAGTTCACAGATCTGTTTTGAGATCAGCGATCGCTTGTAAAGGCTCTCTGTTTCCCTGAACAGTATTTGAAGCCTGACCATTGCCCTCTCGAGACGAAGGTCGGACCTTACTATTCCGACATAATTGCTCATTATCGACTGTAGTTCCTTCTGGCTCTGTGTAATAAGCACCATCTCCTCGAGGTGCGCCGTACCCTTGTAGTCCCAATCGGGCAGATTCTCTTCAAAATCAAGCTTTTTCAGGCGTGAAGATGAGTGCATCACCGCCCTGTGAGAATAGACCACGGCTTCGACCAGTGAATTTGAAGCCAGCCGGTTGGCACCGTGAAGCCCCGTCGATGAAACCTCTCCGAGAGCATAGAGCCTGTCGATGTTGCTCTGCCCGTCCATGTCGACCTTTATCCCGCCGCATGAATAATGCACGCAGGGTACCACCGGGATCTTATCCTTTGTAATGTCGATACCCCTGGTCAGGCAGTGTTCATAAACATTCGGAAAATGATCCTTCAGCCCGGCCGGATCCAGATGAGTGCAGTCGAGCCATACATGATCCTCACCCCATATCTTTAGTTCATTGTCAATGGCTCTTGCAACTATATCCCTGGGAGCAAGCGAACCGCGACTGTCGTACCTGTTCATGAACTGCTCGCCTGCCATGTTCCTGAGAATAGCCCCGTATCCCCTTAAAGCCTCAGTAATAAGAAACGATGGCTTTTTCTCCGGATCATAAAGTGAAGTCGGATGAAACTGGATGAATTCCATATTCTCAATGGCGCCCTTGGCCCTGTAAACCATGGCAACACCATCGCCGGTCGCAACCTCTGGATTCGTGGTCGACATATAGGCATTCCCCAGTCCGCCCGTAGCCATAACCGTGATCTTTGCAAGAAAGGTATATACCTTCTTC
>JAAYQC010000165.1 GCA_012519515.1 Bacteroidales bacterium
AGATGCTCATGCGAATGGGAGCTTACCGCAACGAAGAAAAGCAAGCTTTCGATCATTATGTACACCAATGCCAATGTCAAAAAGAGAAACCATGAGCATCGACCCTGAAACAATAAAAAAAGAGAGAAGTGCCGGATGGCGCGAAGAGCTGCGCTCCAAAACCAAAAACAAGGACCGCGTTGCCATCGAGCGGGTACACATGCCTGAACTGGAACCGGAAATCAGGGTACACCACCAGGACCGTGAAGTCAACCGGGGACTTACCCTGGCCCAGGCCACCCTGGAAGCCACCCGATGCATGGACTGCGTGAATCCCACCTGCATCGAAGGGTGCCCGGTAAGCATCAACATCCCCAAATTTATCAAATACATCGAAAGCGGTGATATCCTGAGCGCGGCATCCACGCTGAAGGAAACCAACGCCCTCCCGGCCGTATGCGGCAGGGTATGCCCCCAGGAGAAACAGTGCGAATCGCGCTGCTTCTATGTCGAAAAACTAAAAAAGCCCCCCGTGGCCATCGGTTACCTTGAACGATTTGCAGCCGACTTCGAAAGGGAATCGGGAAGCTGCAATATTCCTGAAACACTTCCGCCCAACGGTATCAGGGTGGCAACCGTGGGCTCCGGCCCCGCGGCCCTCGCCTTTGCCGGCGATATGGCCAAATATGGCTACGACGTAACCGTGTTCGAAGCTCTTCACGAGATTGGCGGAGTCCTCAAATATGGTATCCCAGAATTCAGGCTTCCCAATGCCATCGTCGACTTCGAACTCGAAAACCTCCGGAAAATGGGGGTGAAATTTGTCACCAACTTCATCGTGGGGCGCACTGCCACCTTCGACGACCTGAAGGAACAGGGATTCAAGGGCTTCTTTATAGGGAGCGGGGCAGGACTTCCGCGTTTCATGGAGATCCCCGGAGAGAATTTTAACGGAATCCTCTCTTCCAACGAATACCTCACCCGGGTAAACCTTATGGAAGCCCATTCCGATGATTCCGATACACCGATTTTAAGGGGGAAAAACGTGGCTGTCATCGGCGGGGGAAACACCGCCATGGACTCGGTCCGCACTGCCCTCCGCCTGGGCGCCGAAAGGGCCATAATCATTTACCGCCGTTCGGAAGTCGAAATGCCCGCCCGCGTTGAAGAGGTAAAACATGCCAAAGAGGAAGGCGTGGAATTCATGACCCTCTGCAACCCGGTAGAATATTTCGCCGACAAGAATGGACGCGTCAACCGTATGCGGGTGGTCCGCATGGACTTAGGTGAGCCCGACGCTTCGGGACGCCGTCGTCCCATGGTTATCGAAGGCTCCGAATTCGACCTCGATGTCGACCTGGTTATCGTCGCCGTGGGTGTATCCCCAAACCCGCTGGTCCCCGCCTCGCTGCCCGGACTGAATGTCTCGCGCTGGGGAACCATCATCGTTGATGAAGACAAAATGCAGACCTCCATCCCTGAAATGTTCGCAGGAGGAGATATCGTACGCGGAGGAGCAACTGTCATCCTGGCCATGGGCGACGGCCGCAGGGCTGCTGAGCATATGCATTCCTTTCTTATGACAAAGTGACTATGAGACTGAGAGATAATTGATTATTTGTTTTAACTGAAACAATTGAAACTCACAATGAACGAATTATATACCAAATACCTGGGTCTGGACCTGCGGTCGCCACTGATTGCAGGCAGTTGCAACCTGACCGACAATGTAGACAACCTTAAGGAGATCGAAAAGGCCGGTGCAGGTGCCGTCGTCCTAAAATCGGTATTCGAGGAGGAGATTTACCTCGAATACGCCTCCGAACTTAAAAAGTTGGGGCCCATGAAGGAAAATCTCGAGTTTCTCGATTATTACGATGTGGAAATCCGGCAGGACAATCTGAAGCGTTATCTTGACCTGATCACCTCGGCGAAGGCGGCCCTTCATATTCCGGTGATTGCCAGTATCAACTGTGTCACTTCACAGGAGTGGAGTTTCTTTGCCCAAAAAATCGAAGCCGCCGGTGCCGATGCCCTGGAGCTCAACCTTTTCATCATCCCCTCCGACCTGCACCAGAGCAGCAGCGACAACGAGAATACCTACTTCGAGATCATCCGGCAGGTGATTTCCCGGGTGAAAATCCCCGTATCGGTAAAAATCAGCCCCTATTTCTCGAATCCGGGAAGGATGATTCATGATATCTCGGCATCAGGTATCAAAGGGATGGTGCTTTTCAATCGCTTTTACTCCCCGGATATCGACATTGATCGGGAGATTGTTAAAAGCGCACCAAAGCTGAGCAGTCCGGACGACTACCTGCTCCCCCTGCGGTGGATTGGCATGATGGCCAACCGCGTGGAATGCGATCTGGCCGCTTCCACCGGCGTACACGACTGGAAGACTGCCGTGAAACTGCTTCTGGCCGGCGCCCAAACCGTCCAATTGGTTTCGGTCCTCTACAAAGAGGGATTCAAAGCGATTGCCGGTTTCAATACTCAAATTGTTTCATGGATGGAAAAGAAGAATTACATGAGTATTGAAGATTTCAGGGGAAAGCTGGCCATGGGAACCCATATCAACCCTGCCGAATACGAAAGAGTCCAGTTCATGAAAACCTTTTCGGAATACACAAAATAATTCAGTGAACTGATTTATAAACCGGCTTCAGGTGTTCCTGTTTATCCTTCTGTGGTGAATGAAGTGAAAACACACAGGGCAAGCAAATAGGTAACGGTTTGGTGATATGTGGCTTTCGTGCCGGAGATTATTGTAGGCCAGCACCATCTGTTGTCCCTTTTCCGACAGGATAGTCCGGCCGCCGGATGCTCCGCCGCGTCTCTTCTCCGTCAGGTTGAAACCCAGGTACCGTTCCACGCCATGGAGCATACCCAGGCCTTCCGGGAATATTGTCCCTGCCAATCCTGTCAATGACATTAGCCGGAGCCGTGCATGATGCACATTTATCTGAAATTATAGAGTATCCTAGATTTCTGCCCTTAAAGAGATATGTCGCCATCTCAAACGGGTGCATACTGTTTTTGAGCGGGTTCAGGGCATCTCCGGGTGATGAGAATCCGTATGCCACGTTCCATAAAAGAGCACTGCCATGAAGATTTCAGAACACCCCACACTCAACAGGGAATGGGATAAGAATGAGATAAAAAAGAAGACGGACAAGATGCTTGAGGATCATGGCACGAAGGTGCTTGACCTCGAATGGCCGGCCCTTGTTACATGGTTTCGCGTGTTATCTGCTATTTTACTTCGATTCCGAATAGCTCTTTGTAAGACTGTATTATATAGCCATCGAGCCATTTATAATGTTCTAGAATAGCCTCTTTCTGTTGTTTTTCCTTTGCAGGCAATGCCGCAACCAGGGCTGCAGTTTTCACGAAGATATCTTTTTCCACCGATTCAACCTTCTGCAGTATGCCGGTTTTTTCCTTGTTGAGGAGCAAAGCCACGTTCATGTACTTCGGACCGGAGCCCCTTTTGATGGGGAAGAGTTGGTTCTTGAGGGTCATGGCTGCATCACAGAGGGGAGCGTGCATATTATCCTTCATGCTCACCACAGCCGGCAGGGTTTTTCCTGCACTGACCCACACCGGTACTGCTAATGTCGTCAGCGGGAAGCCGACAAGTGTCCACATCATGGTACTGGCCGGATCTTCACCGGGGAGAGTACCGACAACCAACATTGCCGATGCTGTCGAAGACCGTGTGATGAAGTCATCGATGTGCCTGAACCTGGTATCAGCGGAGCTTTCAGGAAGATCATCGCGAAAGTTTTCCTTTGTCAGGGAGTGTGACAGGTTGCGCGATATGCAGTTGATCAGATTCTGAGGATCGAGCTTTTTCTGTGCCAGTGCCATGTTCAGGGCGAGGCTGGCTGTCTCATACCTTATATAACCGTAGCCTATGTCCGGATCACCGGTGAATGAGTAGTTGGTGCGTATAATAAGCCCAAACGGGGCAAGCGCAGGGTCATTGGCATCAATCTTTTTCCAGCTGAAATTGCCGGTTTCATAATAGGCTGCACCTCCATGGGCATCAATAACTCCGAAGTTGGCATCAACACCAATGGGTTTTGGCATTTCGTTGAGCATCTTCTCGAAATCAGCCAGGGTGGCACAGGTGGCAAGTGCCATCTTCATCACTTCGCCCTCGCGGTCAGCCAGCTTCGTGGTATCACCGCTGTTGTTGTTATAGGCAGCTGAGTTCATGATGGCAAAGCCGGCAGAGTTAAATCCGCCCCATACATCGCGCTTCCACGACTCCTTTGAATCAACCAGGCCGATATAGTCGTACTTACCATCGTTGAAGAATACGAGAGCGTTGTCAAGGGTGCCGGTATCCCTGTGTTTGTACAGCAGCGGCCTGCCGTCAGGGGTGTGCTTGCCAGACATCAGGAACGTGGTGCATGACCATACCTCTCCAGTGACGCCGGCCAGCAGCATCACGAGTGCCAACAGTATAAGTTTCTTCATAGGGATTAAAACATAGTTTGGATAAAGTTATCACTAGTGTCCGACAAAAAAAAATAAATAAGAGGGGTACCCCCCAGGTTTCCCCCAATGGACCAGCAATGAAGTATACTTTGTGACCAGGATGAAAAAGAATGCGGTCTACGATGTTAAGAAAGTTACACGGGTTCATTATCGCAAAAAAGATCAGGCGATGGTTTTGCGGGATGAGGTTATCACTCTGGAATACCATCCTGAGACATCTGAAGGCAAGAGAGATACAAAGACCAATCTCGCACTTGAATTAAGGAAGGTCTGTTATCGATGATCTTAAAAACATTTGTCAAATTGAACACACTCGCCATAGAAGTCATGAAAGGTTTATTATTAATCTGTTATCCGGTTTAATAGCATATTTTTATTTACCAAAGAAACCATCTCTTAATCTGGAAATAATTATGGTTTTTTAGCTCCCTTGTCCTCAGGTTCGGTAATCGTTGTTGCAGCAACTCTTTAATCTGTATTGAAGTGAAAGATGGTAAAGGTTTTACTATAAACCTGTCTGTAAGAATATCGAGTTCTCTTTTTATTTCATTATGGGAATAATAATAGTCATATTGCCCATATGTGACGGGCAATAGGATCATCAAAAGTAAAAACAGATAAATTGCTTTGGAAAGGTTGTGGTAAAAAGTAAATGTTTTAAATATGAGTAGATTTAGAGATTATAATCCGGGAGGTTTTGGTGCAAGGTAAAAGTACTGCATAGGAATGGCCGGATAAAGGTTTTCCTTGACAAACACTTTAGTCTCAACTATTTTTCTGTCCTTTAGATCGATAATGTAATATGCTGCCCAGTCATCGCCAACGATTGCGTACCTTTGCCCCGGAGTAAGGTATATTCTTCCGGTAGTCAAATAGGGATATGGATTACCGCTAACGTAATATCCTGCATCGATCTTTCCCATTATCATATCTTCCAAAGGACTGAAGATGTAGATTTTGCCCGGAGGATCTGACCAGCGATCTCTGGCAGGAGCTGTGATGTATATTTCTTTGTTATCTCTTCTGGCTGCTACATAAAAGACAGAGTATGGTACCGGAATTGATGAGACCTTCTTGAGGTTTACAAGATCAATCACCGAACCAGCAGTATATAAAGTATCACCGCCCCCGGACAGGATGAACCAGTGGCCACCCAGGAATGGCAATACTGTTTTTGTTCTTACCTCGTAATTAAAGCTGTAAAATTCATGGGGGCTACGAGCATATAATATAGGTTCTGTTGGATGGATTGCAATTGGACCCTCATCCATATGCATTTTCCACACAACATTAATTGAATCAATTTCTCTGGCAATACCGTTATCCGTATCGATTTCCCCAAACATGCGCATCGATTTGCCTCCGTACTGGGTCATAAAAAAAACTCCTCCGTTATTATTGGAAAGCAGGTAAGCAGGATTGTCGTAAATTTTCCTTCGCTCCCAGCTATCAGTTCTTATTTCATATATTCCTGCCGTACCCGTTGGATCATAAGGGTCATGGGTGCTGACATACAAACGGGTACCGTCATGATTGGTAAGTATCGAGGCAATTCGGTGAAAATCTTTCAACTGGTGTTTTACATTACCGGTGGCAAGATCGATAACAAACAATGAGTCGGTGAAAAAATCACATGCATAGATAACAAAATCACTCAGATCTTCTTCTACCCATTCAATCTCATAAGTAGGATGGACATTTTGACCATTTTGATCATCATCAAAACCACTTCTATCGCAGCTATTTATAAAAATGACAGATAGTGAAGCAATTGTAAATGCCAGGTAAAATATTCCTTTATTCTTTTTCATTTTTACCATCTTTTTAATTCAGGATAATTCTTAGCCCTTTATTTCAACTGTTCTATCATATTGGCCACAATCATAACAAGTTAATAAATACGAAATATATTTCCAAATAATTTATCACCATTTAATATTGCTTTAGATATAGAATAGAAGCATGTGTTTGGCAGTAGGGATGAATACAAGGACGGTCTGCCAAACCGATGCTTTGTGGGATGGAATACTTATACAAGACCCTTTTTAATAAATCAATCGTGATCAAATATTTTGTTCCGATGGCTTGCGTATAACTTGTTATATAAGTCACATATTCACCCAAAATCATCATCCCAGTCGCCATCCCGGAGCACGAATCCCTCACTCATGTCAGGCATGGCTCGTAATTCGTGTAAAAACAAAAAACCCTGTAAATGTGATAGTCTACAGGGTTGCGCGTTAATTAGCATTTAGCTTTGGCGGAGAAAGAGGGATTCGAACCCCCGGTTCCGCGATGGCGGAACAACGGTTTTCAAGACCGCCGCATTCGACCGCTCTGCCATTTCTCCCTTGGTCCGCTATAGTGTCAACTAAAGCGGTTATCCGCTGCGCCGCAAAGATAATACTTTTTTTATTTTTACGGATTATTGGAAAAATATAAGAATTGTCAGATTATCAGACAGATAAGTTATTTGTCAACAGGATTTGAACATGATAAAGATTCCTGAATACTGTAACCCCCATAAAATGGTCGTTTACAGGCTTTATGCCATTTTCGGGAGTCCATATCCCCAGTTGTGTCGTAAACGTCCATTAATAGGGGAAAATAGAAGAAAAATTATTTGTACATGTATTAAAATGAAATATATTTGTAACAAACTAGAACCATTGGTCTAACCTTTAATTCGTAAATTATGACAAAAAAAGAATTGATCGCTGAGATTGCTAAAGAATCCAAGTTGTCAATCAAGGATTCCGGCCTCGCTTTAAATGCATTCGTCGCAGTTTTCGGAAAAGCTATGAAAAAAGGAAAGAGAATCCAGCTTCCGAATATGGGAACCTTTAAAGTTACCCAAAGAAGTGCAAGAGTTGTACGTAACCCCCGTACCAATGAGAAACTTAACGTTCCTGCCAAGAAAGTCGTTAAATTCAAACCGGCTCCCGCACTTAACAAAGGTCTTTAATCACGATTCGAAGAGATTGCCGGGGGGTGTATTTTACACCCCTTTTTTTATGCTATGAACCTGGTTTGTAGAGTAATCCCGCCATAAACTGGTTGCGGCAAAGTCCTGAATCATTGTTTTATTTTAGGAGATATAATTTTTATTTAAGTAATTTTTGTTACTTTTGAACTTAAAACCCCGGTTCAATATCTGAAAGCATGAACTGTATAATTGTCGACGATGATAAGCTTAGCTGTAAGCTGCTTGAAGGTTATGTGAAGAAATATTCCTCCCTTAATCTTGTCGGCGTCTATAATGACCCGGTGACTGCAAGGAATGAAATCGCAAAGCAGAAGGACGTCGACCTTATCCTTCTTGATATTAGAATGCCGGAAATGGACGGGTTCGACCTCCTGGGAAGCCTCGAACATCCGCCAAATGTTATAGTGGTGTCTGGCGGAGAGGAGTTTGCACTCCGGGCTTTTGATTTCAACGTTGTAGACTTCCTCCTTAAACCGGTAACCTATGCAAGATTCTGCAAGGCTATTGATAAGGTAATGAGGTATTTCGCACCGAAGGAAGCTCCGAAATCGGGCGACGAGGAGATTTTTATCAAAAAAGGTTCAACACTGGTTAAGCTTAAACTCAGGGAAATAGTATTCGTGGAAGCCCTCGAAAACTATGTTACCCTAAATACCAGTAGCGATAAATACACGATTCACTTTACCATGAAGGCCATGGAAAGCCAGTTGCCCTCGGGAGTGTTCCAAAGGGTCCACAGGTCATACATAATCAACAAGAAGATGATCCAGGCTATCAAGGAGAATTCACTTGATATAATGGTGGGCAATACGATAAAAAACATACCCGTGGGGAAATCGTTCAGGGATAGCCTTCTGAATGATATCAATGTAATGTCCCGATAATCAGGATTGGGCATGATGCTATCAAACAGACAGCTTTTCCTGAAACATCTCGGCCAGACTTCTCAATCACCTTTGCTACTTGAAGTGGAAAAAGCCGAAGGCGTCTTTATGTACGGTCCTTCCGGAGAAAAATATCTCGACCTCATCTCGGGAGTTTCCGTGAGCAATACCGGACACAGGCATCCCAAAGTGGTCAGTGCAATCCGCGAACAGCTTGATGCCTACATGCACCTGATGGTGTACGGCGAAATGATACAAAGTTCTCAGGTAAGATATGCCGGCCTGCTTTCTCAATACCTCCCTCCTTCATTGAGTTCCGTATATTTTGTCAACTCCGGAAGCGAAGCCGTAGAGGGAGCAATCAAACTGGCAAGGAGATTTACCGGGCGAAGTAAAATAATATCATTCCGCAACGCTTACCACGGAAGTACATGCGGCGCCCTGAGCATCCAGGGCAGTGAAGATTATAAAAGTGCCTTCCGGCCACTGATCCCCGATGTCTGGCAGGCTGAATTCAACAATCCTGACTCATTAGGCATAATTGACTCGAAAACTGCCTGCGTCATTATTGAACCCGTTCAGGGTGAAGGCGGAATAATTACCCCCGCTGGCAATTTCCTTTCACTCGTCCGCGAAAAATGCAGCGAAACCGGAGCACTTCTTGTCTTCGATGAGATACAGACGGGATTCGGAAGGACGGGACATATGTTTGCCGTCGACTGTTACGGAGTTGTTCCCGATATCATTTTACTGGCAAAAGCTCTTGGCGGAGGAATGCCCCTCGGCGCTTTCATTTCATCACCCGGGATAATGAGCTCACTGATATCCAATCCTGCGCTGGGACATATCACTACATTCGGGGGACATCCGGTGTGCTGCGCTGCCGGAATGGCATCGATGCAGGTGATTATTGATGAGGAGCTTATTAAAAATTGCAGACTGAGATCGGAACAGTTCAGATCAGGGCTGAAACATGAGCTGATACACGAAATAAGAGGCGTGGGACTCATGCTTGCAGTTAAACTCGGAAGCCCGTCGCTCGTGAGCTATGCCGTTAGGAAGGCTCCTGAATTTGGCCTGATCCTTGATTATTTCCTGTTCTGTGACGATTCGTTCAGGATAGCTCCTCCGCTTACTATCTCGGACGATGAAGTGGCCCTGGCCTGCAGGCAGATTGATGCCCTGCTCGACGATACAGTAAAGAACGCGATTGCATGAAAAGAAAATTGTTTTCAATAGTGTTTATCCTGATTGTGACTGCTACCTGCCGTTTTGCCCTGGCCGGTCCGGACACTCAATTCATTCTTGAAAAGCTTTTTACCCGGCTCACTCTCGTCAGGCAGGATAACGACCGGCTCAGGATAAATGATTCGATATGCGCAATAATCGACAGCTATGCACGGTCGGATTCCGCTTTTAATCATACGTTCGAGGGTTTGAGATATCTGGGACAGATCACATCCCGGAAATCGCAGCTTAAGATTATAACCTGGAACATTGCTCTCGGGGAATCGGGAGGGAAATACTTCTGTTATTTTATTCACAATACAGGCAAAGAAAATCAGGTGTACCGGCTTGAATCGGATTATGACAATGAAGCACCCCTGGTAAACAGACAATATACTGAAGCTGACTGGTACGGAGCTCTGTACTATGATCTCAGACAATACGGAAAGGGAGATCAGCAACACTGGGTCCTGCTCGGGCTTGACCTGGCAAATCCCGAAATCACACGTAAGATTATTGATGTGATAAGCATAAGCCCCGAAGGAAATATCATTTTCGGCAAGGACATTTTCCGGAACGGGAAAACGGTCAGGAACAGGGTGCTGCTGGAGTACAGCTCCAAAGCGGTCGTAACCCTGCGATTCAACACCGATAAGTTAATAGTGTTCGACCACCTTGTTCCGGTAACTGCTTCACTTAGCGGCAGCAGGGAAAACTACGGCCCTGATTTCTCTCTCGATGCATACAGCCTTGAAAAGGGAATCTGGGTATTTGAAGGAAACGTCGATATCAGGAACCCTAAGAAATAGTACTTTCCTGCCAGTTTCTCCATTATTCCCCTTCCCCTGATCGGGCCGGAGAAGCAGGAACTGTCGCTGCTTCATGAAAAAGTGACGATTTGTCAGTCATATTCCAACGGCATGTCTTTTGTTTTAAAAACGGCGTTGATCATGTTTAACCTAAATAGTGTACCGAAATGCAAACCGGAAAAATTGGAGTAACCACTGAGAACATTTTCCCCATAATTAAAAAATTCCTTTATTCAGATCATGAGATATTCCTCCGCGAGATAATTTCCAACGCCGTCGATGCAACCCAGAAAGTGAAGGCAATTGCTTCAGCAGGCGACTTCAAGGGAGAGCTTGGAGATCTTACCATCAGGGTTTCAGTTGATAAGAAGAAAAAAACCATCACTGTTTCCGATTCGGGAATTGGAATGACATCTGAGGAAATCGATAAATATTTGAACCAGATTGCTTTTTCAAGCGCCAACGACTTCCTTGAGAAATATAAGGATCAGGTCAATTCGATCATTGGCCATTTCGGTCTTGGCTTCTATTCAGCATTCATGGTTTCCGACAGGGTGGAGGTTATCTCAAAATCATGGGATGAAACAGAGCCGGCTGTAAAGTGGAGCTGCGACGGCAGCCCGGAATATACGATAGAGGAAACGGAAAAGAAAACCAGGGGAACCGACGTGATCCTTTATATCGACAAGGAATCGAAAGAATTCCTCGAAGAAAGCAGAATTGAAGAATTGCTGAAGAAATACTGCAAATTCCTTCCTGTTGAAATAGCATTCGGTCAGGAAAAGGAATGGAAGGACGGTAAGTATGTAGAGACCGGAAAAGACAGGATCATCAACAATACAAGACCTGCATGGACACTGAAGCCTTCGGAACTGAAGGATGAAGATTATATGAAGTTCTACAGGGAACTTTATCCCATTGGCGATGAGCCCCTGTTCAACATCCACCTGAACGTCGATTATCCCTTTAAGCTTACCGGAATACTGTATTTTCCCAGAATCAAATCAAATATTGAAATACAGAAGAACAAGATCCAGCTTTACTGCAACCAGGTATTTGTTACCGACTCGGTTGAAGGAATTGTTCCCGAATTCCTCACTCTTCTTCATGGTGTGATAGATTCGCCCGATATCCCGCTCAATGTGTCGCGAAGCTATCTGCAGAGCGATACGAATGTCAAGAAGATATCCTCGCACATCACCAGGAAAGTTGCCGACAGGCTCTTCGAGATTTTCAAGAACAACCGCGAGGAGTATGAGAAGAAATGGGACAACCTGAAACTGTTCATAATCTACGGGATGATCACCGAGGAAAAATTCTATGATAAAGCAACGAAGTTCGCACTCCTCAAGAATACCGACGACAAATACTTCACATTCGAGGAATATGAAAAGCTTATAAAGGAAAACCAGACTGACAAGAACAAATCGCTTGTTTACCTGTATACAAACAACAAGACCGATCAGTATTCATATATCGAAAAAGCAAAAAACAAGGGCTACGATGTCCTGAACCTCGACGGTCAGCTCGATTTGCACCTGATCAACCATCTTGAGACCAAATTCAAGGACTCCAGATTTGTAAGGGTCGACTCTGATGTGATTGACAAGCTGATCCCCCGTGAGGATGAGAAGAAATCGAAGCTCTCACCTGATCAGCAGGATGATCTCAGAAGTGTCTTCAATGTCAGGGTGAAAACTAAGGAAATTTACAATGCCGTTCCCGAAGCACTCGACGAAAACGATTCGCCTGTTATCATTACCCAATCGGAATTCATGCGCAGGATGAAGGATATGTCCCAAATCGGCGGCGGAATGAATTTTTACGGCGAACTGCCCGACAGATTCAACCTGGTTGTCAATGTAAACCATCCGCTGGTAATAAGAATATCGGAAGATCTTAACGAGAAGGAAGGAAAGAGACTTCAGGATAATGCTGATGAAAGGAAAAGACTGAAGGACGAAATAGATTTCATGGAAAAGGAACATAGCAGGAAGAAACCGGAGGAGATCAGTCAGTTCGAGAAGGATGACCTGGAAAAGCTCAGAAAAGAACTCGAAACCATCGAGTCGGCGCGCAGGGAAGTGCTCGAGGCTTACGGATCGGAAAACCAGATCGTAAAACAGCTTGTTGACCTGGCTCTGCTTTCCAACAATATGCTAAGGGGAGAGGATCTCAGCACTTTCGTTAAGAGAAGCGTTGAACTGCTTTGAAATCCGGAGGCATTACAATCTTTAAGAGCTGAAAATAACAACAAATAATTGTCGACAAACAATAACCCGATTATTGTTTGTCGACAATTATTTTACCTGAAACGATATGGTTTTTAAGGCTTTATAATATTAAGGAACAGGGGAGGGCTCAGATCATTTTTGCTACTTCAGCCTTTATAAAGTCAATGGCGACCCGGGTAGGTTCGTGTTCCATCTCCATAACCCTGCCAAGAAGGAGTTTGCTGAGTTCAATAGCGGGGAGATCGTTCTTGAGCTTTTCAGCTTCACTGTTTATTAGCTTTATGATGTTCGACCTGGCATTTCTTACACATTCCCATGCCTGAGTGCTCATGTAGATCTGTTGCGAAAGATTGTGCTCGAACTCGCTTCTTATCGTTGTCAGAAGTGCTGACTGAAGCTGCGAAACCGTCATGCCGGGTGTGCTTACCCTCATCAGAAGCGATTCAAGACTTATCCTTTCAAGAAAAAGAACTACCCTTTCATAAGCCTGAAGTTTTATAGGGGTGATGGTCCGGTTTCCCTGAAGAATAACTTCCTGTCTTCTTTTCTCTTCATCGTTCCTGATCATGTTCCTCAGAATGATCCAGGCGGTCAGAAAAACAATAAGTGCGGGCAATGTGATCTTAAGAATGTCAGCAACTGTTTCCATGTCATTGTTGATTTATATGCAAACCTAAGATATTTTGTTAAAATATGTTCGCTGCAGGTCTGATAAAAACAGCATACAGCAATATTGAAAATCAAAAATTCCTCTTACTTTTGGCTGCTGCCGGAGACATAAACCCGTGAGCCGTCAAGGTTTGCGGCATAGTTCCGGCGGAAACCCTGATTATAACCAAGCTGTATGGAATATTTATCCGATAGAATTAAATTGCTGTCTGTATCGCAGACTCTTGCCATGGCTCAAAAGAGCCGTGAGTTAAAGGAATCCGGTATTGATGTAATCAGTCTCAGTCTGGGAGAACCTGATTTCAATACTCCCGAATATGTCAAGGAGGCCGCCAAAAAGGCCATTGATGATAACTTTTCAAAATATCCGCCCGTACCTGGTTACAACGACCTGAGAGATGTAATCGCGAGGAAATTCAGGGAAGAGAACGGGATAAACTACAGCCGGGAGCAGATCATCGTATCTGCCGGAGCCAAGCATTCGCTGATAAATGTAATTATGTCGATCATTAATCCGGGAGATGAGGTTATTCTCCTTGCTCCCTACTGGGTGAGTTACTATGATCAGATCATATTTGCAGGCGGGAAGCCGGTTGTGGTGGAGGCCCTTCTGCAGAATGACTTCAAGGTATGCCCTGAGCAGATAGAAAAGGCAATCACTGGCCGTACAAGGCTTATAATTTTCAATTCGCCGTCGAATCCGACAGGGATGGTATATACAAGAGATGAGATGGAGCAGATAGCCCGTGTAGTCGAAAGGCATGAAGGTGTTTTTATAATATCGGATGAGATCTATGAACATATCATCTATGAGGGTGAACATGTAAGCATGGCATCCTTCAGCTTTATATACGACAGGGTCATTACCGTGAACGGGGTGTCGAAAGCTTTTGCAATGACCGGATGGAGAATAGGATACATGGGGGCGCCTTTGTGGATATCAAAAGCCTGCAACAAGCTGCAGGGACAGTTTACCTCCGGAGTATGTTCAATTGCGCAGAAGGCTGCCTGTGCTGCCCTTGAAGGAAAAGACGAATCTGTAAGGATAATGAGGGATGCTTTCCTCCGCCGCCGCGACCTCATCTGCGGTTTGCTGAAAGAGATTAAGGGACTGAAGCTTAGAATTCCGCAGGGAGCATTCTATGTAATGCCCGATATTTCATATTATCTCGGCTTATCACATGGCACCGGCACCATCGCCAGTGCTGACGATCTGGCAATGTACCTTCTTGAAAAAGCTCATGTTGCCGTTGTCGGGGGAGATACATTCGGAGCTCCGGAATGCATAAGGATTTCATACGCCAATTCCGACGAACTGCTTATAGAAGCTGTAAAAAGGATCGGGGCAGCGCTTGAAAAACTGCACTGAGATTCCTGAACCGGTTTCCTGAAAGTCTTGTCTTTCAGGAAACCGTCTGTCAGTATTTGTTGTAGGTCACCGTTTCGTCCTTTGGCTTCCTCTTCTTCTGCCGGTATTCACCCGCGGCATATCCCAGGGTGATGATAAGCTCGACCCTCTTTGACGAAGGTATTCCAAGGATGCTTCTTAGCCTTCCCTCATCAAACCACCCGATTATACACGTTCCCAATCCTTCTGCAAGTGCCTGGAGACAGATGTTTTCAGTGGCGATCCCTATGTCTATTAGAGAATAGTCCTTGCTCTTTATTGTCCCGCCAACCTTTGAACTGAAGTTCGGCTTTTCCCTGACAATAACTATTATCACAGGGGCCTGACCGATGAAAGTATTCATCCCCAGTAGCTTGGCTGAACCGGCATCGGCAATTCGCGAGAGCAGTTCCTTGTCGGTGACCGCTACGAATTTCCATGGCTGTGCATTGCATGCCGACGGGGCCATTCTCGCTGCCTCGAGTACGCGATCGAGTTTTTCCTGTTCTACAGGCTTGTCTTTGTATTTCCTCTCACTCTGACGCCTGAGAATAAACTCAAGCATCTCTTTTCCTTCCATCATGCATTAATAGTTTTCCGGCATGAGTTCAAAATATGCGGTCGGGTGCAGACAGGATGGACAGTTTTTGAGAGCTTTTGTTCCAAAATGTACATAACCGCATTTCCTGCAGTACCAGAATACCTTGTCGTCGCGTTCGAATACCTTGTTCTTCATGAGGTTGTCGAGAAGCTTGCGATACCTGTCCTCGTGGTTTTTCTCGGCTGAGGCAATGGCCCTGAAAGTACTGGCAATATTCTTGAATCCTTCTTCTTCGGCCACCCTGGCAAATTCAGGATAGAGTTCGTTCCATTCCTCATGTTCACCGGCAGCCGCGGCTTTGAGGTTTTCAGAAGTCGTCCCGGTTTTTCCCGCGGGATAACTGGCTGTAATCTCAACCATACCACCTTCAAGGAAGTTGAAGAACCTCTTTGCATGCTGCTGCTCCTGGAGAGCCGTTTCGAGAAATATAGCGGCAATCTGTTCGTAACCTTCCGACTTTGCAACCTTTGCTGCAAATTCATACCTGTTCTTTGCCTGCGATTCTCCTGCAAATGCCTTTAGCAGATTCTTTTCTGTCATTGTGCCTTTTAAACTCTTTTCCATATCGTTTGTTTTTAGATTATGTCCGGTAAATGGTTTCCGATATTTACATATGTTGATATTCGGCAAAAATATCTATCTTTAATTTTAAATTGTAATAATTCTGAAAATATTAACTTAAATAAACTAAGAAATGGCAATATCACTTGTAATTCTGGCTATCATCGTATTCCTTGTATTCTTCGTGATTTCGCTGTATAACAGGCTTGTAAGGCTCCGTAACAACAGGGAACAGGCTTTTGCCGATGTTGATGTTCAGCTAAAGCAGAGACACGATCTCATTCCCCAGCTGGTCGAAACCGTGAAGGGATACATGGTTCATGAGCGCGAGGTACTTATCTCTATCACTGAGGCCCGTGCCGGTGCCATGAAGGCAACAACGGTTAATGAGAAAATAGAGGCCGAGACAAGACTGACAAGCGCTCTCCAGGGTCTGAGGGTTGCAGTTGAAAACTACCCCGACCTTAAGGCAAGCCAGAATTTTCTCGATCTGCAAAACGAGATAGCCGACATTGAAAACAAGATAGCGGCAGCAAGAAGGTTCTTCAACTCCGCCACCAAGGAACTCAACACTGCAACCGAGTTGTTCCCTTCGAATATAATTGCTTCCATGTTCAACTTCAAGCGGGAGCCGATGTTCGATCTGGGTGACCAGCGTACTGTGGTTGAGACACCGACTCAGATCAAGTTCAACTAGTATGAAGTACTACGGCCTTCAGAGCCAGATAAGGAAAAACAACATGAACTCAGTGCTTCTGCTGCTGATGTTCCCTTTGGTCTTTTATGCCCTTGCCTGGCTTTTTTTCCTGTTAATGTCGATAGGAATGGAGGACCAGGAAATGAAACTGGAATTTGTTAACCGGTCGTTCCTGCACACTGTACCGTGGATAACCATCGGAGTGCTTGTATGGTTCACAATAGCCTGGTTCTCACATACAACCATAATAAACCTTGCCACCAACTCAAAACCCCTGGAACGGAAGGAGAACAAGAGAGTGTATAACCTGGTGGAGAACCTGTGCATATCGACAGGGATGAAGATGCCCAGGGTTAACATTATCGAAGACAATTCGCTGAATGCCTTTGCAAGCGGGATAAATGAGAAAACCTACACGGTGTCGCTGTCACGGGGTATAATAGACAGGCTTGAGGATGATGAACTGGAGGCAGTGATTGCCCATGAGCTTACCCATATCCGGAACAGGGATGTCAGGCTTCTTATTATATCAATTGTCTTTGTCGGCATCTTTGCATACATAACCGAAATGCTTTTCAGGTCGCTGCGATTCGGCAACATGGGACGAGGTAAAAAGGAAAGCCGTGGAATATTCATAGCTATGTTCCTGGCTCTTATCGGCTACCTGCTGGCATCCCTTTTCAGGTTTGCCCTTTCGAGGAAGCGTGAATACCTTGCCGATGCCGGAGCGGCCGAGCTTACCAGGAGACCTCTTTCACTTGCTTCGGCACTGAGAAAGATATCCGTCGATCCCACTATCGAAGCGGTAAAACGAAAAGATGTGGCTCAGATGTTCATAGAGAATCCCGGAGAACCGGAAGAGAAGACTTCTTTTTCGTTTGCCAACTTGTTTGCAACCCATCCTCCCATAGAGAAAAGGATAAAGCTGCTCGAACAGTATTGATTCAGACAGCCGGGGTTAATTGCAGGGCTTATTGATTTCTTCCGCCGCGGGGCTTTATCAGCTTTGATTCTTCTCCTTTAAGCAGTCGGCCGATGTTCTTTCTGTGAGTTATCAGAAGAGCTATGGCTACCACAACCGAAAATATCTTCAGGTATATTGAGGGACTGTCGAAGAATAGGAATAGCAGGACAGGGAAGGATATTCCGGCTGTCATCGATCCAAGCGAGACATAACCCGATATCAGGAAAACACACAGGAACACCCCTAAGCATGAAATGGTTACCAGGGGATGAATGGCAAGAAGAACCCCGAATATGGTGGCAACTCCCTTTCCTCCGCGGAAACCGGCGAACACCGGATATATATGCCCCAGAACAGTCATCAGACCTGCAATGATCTGGTAGTTTGTGATCATCGAGCTGCCTTCGTCGGCCATGTTCAGGAAGACGGGAAGCATTGCCCCGACCCATCCCTTGAGCACATCGATCAGAAGCACAGGCACACCGGTCTTCCAGCCCAGAACCCTTATTACGTTTGTTGCCCCCGCGTTTCCGCTCCCGTGTTCCCTAACATCGGTCTTGTGAAATATCTTTCCCACCCATACAGCTGTTGCTATCGATCCGGTGAGGTAGGCCAGAACTACGACTAGCAGCAGGAGGGGGAGGTTCATATTACAGCGGTGTTACAGTATTATACAGAAGGCCCTGATTCGGCAAGGGCTGCTGTTTCCTCGTTAGATGAGAACTTGCTGAAATTATTTATGAATTTCAGGGCAAGATCGGTAGCGGCGATACGCCATTTCACAGACGATTCCCATGATTCCGAAGGATCAAGCAGTCCATCCCTGATTCCTTCTATGCTTTTGGGTATCTTCAGGTTGAAAATAGGAAGTGTCTTGAATTCCGAGTTCATGATCGAATCGTCGAGTATGGAATTAATTATACGTCTTGTTGTTGGAAGGTCAATCCTTGATCCGGTGCCGTAAGGCCCGCCTGTCCAGCCGGTATTGACAAGCCAGGCCTGTGTTCCGTGCTGTTTCATCTTCCTGGTGAGCTCGTTGGCGTAGATAATGGGATCGAGCAGGAGGAAGGCTGCACCGAAACAGGCAGAGAACGACGGAACCGGCTCAATGATGCCCCGTTCGGTCCCGGCTACCTTTGCCGTATAGCCGCTGAGGAAGTAGTATTTGGTCTGCTCTTCATCAAGAAGGCTTACGGGAGGAAGAACCCCGAAGGTGTCGGCAGTGAGGAAGATCACCTTTTTTGCATGACCTCCCTTTGAAACAGGTTTTACAATATTATTAATATGGTACATGGGGTATGACACCCTGGTGTTCTCCGTTTTGGAACCATCGGCAAAATCAATGCTGCCGTCGGGAAGGACAACCAGGTTCTCAAGAAGTGCATCCCTGCGAATGGCATTGTATATGTCGGGCTCGTGCTTCTTACTCAGGTTGATGCATTTGGCGTAGCAGCCTCCTTCAAAATTGAATATTCCATCGTCATCCCAGCCATGTTCGTCATCGCCGATCAGGGCTCTGTCGGGGTCGGTGGACAGGGTGGTTTTGCCGGTTCCCGAAAGCCCGAAGAAGATCACAACATCTCCTTTCCTGCCAACGTTGGCCGAGCAATGCATCGACGCGATACCCTTAAGCGGAAGGTAGTAGTTCATCACCGAGAAAAGTCCTTTCTTCATCTCACCTCCGTACCAGGTGCCGCCGATTACAGCCATTCCTGCCGAAAGGTTGAAGAAAACAAAGTTCTCGGAATTAAGCCCCTGCTTTTCCCAGTCGGGATTGGTTGTCTTCGAAGCCGTCAGAACCACGAAATCAGGCTTGAAGTTTTCCAGTTCACTCTCGTTAGGCCTTATGAACATGTTCTTGACGAAGTGGGCCTGCCATGCAACCTCGACTACGAATCTCACTGAAAGACGCGTGTTTACATTGGCTCCGCAGAAGCAGTCGACAACAAAAAGCCTTTTGCCGGAAAGCTGCTTTGCTGACAGTCTTCTGCAATGTTCCCAGATCTCCGCACTGATAGGCTTGTTGTCGGACACCTTGTTTTTTTCCGACTTCCACCATACTGTATCGCGGGTGGTATCGTCGAGAACAATGTATTTGTCGGCGGGCGACCTGCCTGTGAATATGCCGGTGTCGACAGCTACTGCTCCTGACCGGGTAATTATCCCCTTTTCAAAACCTGTGAGCCCGGGTTTGGTTTCTTCGGCAAAGAGTGTATTGTATGACGGATTATAGACTATTTCCTGAACATTCTCTATTCCGTATTTTTCAAGATCTGTAGCAGTTACCATATCAGATATTTTAGTTGTAAAGTGAATTCAAATTTATTAATAATATTAAAAACAAAAGTCCGTATTATAAATTAATTAAAAAAGGGCATCTCTGAGATGCCCTTTTCTGGTGTTATGGAAACAGACTATTTTCCAAATTTGATCGATGCCTGTGCGGCAGCAAGTCTTGCAATCGGTACCCTGAAGGGGCTGCAACTTACATAGGTAAGTCCGTTCTTGAAGCAGAATTCTACTGATGCAGGGTCGCCTCCCTGTTCTCCGCATATTCCGATCTTCAGGTCGGGCTTGGTAGCACGTCCTTTCTGTACCGCCATCGTGATAAGCTGTCCGACGCCTTCCTGATCAATTGTCTGGAACGGATCGGATGAAAGCATCTTTTTGTCGATATAATCGTGAAGGAATGCACCGATGTCGTCGCGGCTGAAACCAAATGTCATCTGTGTAAGGTCGTTTGTTCCGAACGAGAAGAAATCGGCCTCCTCAGCCATCTTGTCGGCAAGGAGGGTAGCCCTCGGTATTTCAATCATGGTTCCGTATTTGCAATCGATTTCCTTGAGTCCGTATTTTTTAAGAACTTCAGCATAGATTTCGTCGAACACTTTCCTCGTAACCGTAAGTTCTGAAACATCACAGGTAACCGGTACCATAAGTTCAGGTTTCGGATTCTTATTTTCCTTGATAAGTTCGGCTGTTGCCTCAAAGAGAGCACGGACCTGCATCTCGGTGATTTCCGGATATGTTATTCCGAGACGGACACCACGGTGACCCATCATGGGGTTGGATTCGTGGAGAGCTTCTCCGCGTTTTACAACCTCCGATTTATCGATTCCAAGAGCAACGGCAAGTTCTTCCTGCTTTTCGGCTGAATGGGGAACGAACTCATGAAGCGGGGGGTCTATAAGCCTGAAAGTGACAGGCAGACCATCCATGGCTTCAAGAGTGGACTTAATGTCTTTTTTGACATAACTTGAAAGTTCTCCGAGAGCCGCACGGCGCTCAGCCTCAGTTGAGCTGAGAATCATTTTACGGATGAGGAAAAGAGGTTTTTCAGAACCTAACCCATAGAACATGTGCTCAATACGGAAAAGTCCGATACCTTCGGCACCAAAGTCACGTGAAACCTTTGCATCTTCTGCAGTGTCGGCATTGGCGCGGACTCCCATTTCGCGGTATTTGTCGACCATATTCATGAAAGTCTGGAAACGGGGATTCTCCGAAGCATCCACCAGTTTGATCGATCCCAGGTATACATTGCCCTTTGTTCCGTTTATGGTAATGACATCACCTTCCTTGAGGACTACATCGGTACCGGCAACTTTAATCTTCTTGTTCTCGGTATCAATATGCAGGGCGCCTGCTCCCACGACACAGCATTTTCCCCAGCCGCGTGCAACGAGAGCAGCGTGTGAAGTCATTCCGCCGCGTGCGGTAAGAATACCTACTGCAGCCCTCATGCCTTCAACGTCCTCGGGATTGGTCTCTTCACGGACCATGATCACGTCGTGTCCCTGGCGGGTCCATACAACTGCATCATCTGCAGTGAATACTATTTTACCTACAGCGGCGCCGGGTCCGGCAGGAAGTCCTTTTGCTATGGCTTCCACTTTCTCCTCGGCTTTTGGATCGCAAATCGGGTGCAGAAGTTCATCAAGCTGAACCGGATCGACACGAAGAACAGCTGTCTTCTCATCGATGAGTCCTTCCTTTATCATATCCATTGCCATATTGACGGCAGCCGTACCTGTCCTTTTTCCTACACGGCACTGAAGCATGTAGAGCTTGTTTTCCTGAATGGTAAATTCGATATCAAGCATGTCGTGGAATGACTTCTCAAGGATGTTGCGGATTTCAACAAGCTCCTTGTAGGTCTCCGGCATCGTTTCTTCCATGCTGTGAAGATGCATGTTCTGCTCATTCTTGGTTGCATCGTTGAGAGGATTGGGGGTGCGGATACCTGCAACAACGTCTTCACCCTGTGCATTGACAAGCCATTCTCCGTAGAAGAGGTTTTCGCCGGTGGCAGGGTTACGGGTGAAAGCAACACCGGTAGCCGATGAGTCGCCCATGTTCCCGTATACCATGGCCTGAACGTTGACAGCCGTTCCCCAGTCATCAGGAATACCTTCAATACGACGGTATGATACAGCTTTCTTGCCGTTCCAGCTCTTGAAAACAGCCTTGATACTTCCTTCAAGCTGTTCCTTTGCATCATCCGGGAAAGGTTTGCCAAGAACCTGCTTTACCCTCTCCTTGAATTTTTCGGAAAGATCCTTGAGTTCATCCGCGGTGATGTCGGTATCTGAAGAATAGCCTTTCTTTTTCTTGAAATCATCAAGCATCTCGTCGAGCTGCTTGCGGATACCTTTGCCCTCGGGGGCTTCAATGCCTTCTGCCTTCTCCATGACGACATCTGCATACATCATGATGAGACGGCGGTATGAATCCCATACGAAACGGGGATTGTTGGTCTTTTTGAGTATACCGGGAATGGTAGCGCTGCAAAGACCAATGTTGAGAACAGTATCCATCATGCCCGGCATCGATCTGCGTGCACCTGAACGGCATGAAACAAGAAGTGCATTCTCCGGATCACCGTACTTCATTCCCATCGTCTCTTCCATAAGCTTCATGGCTTCCCATACTTCCGGCATCAATTCCGCGGGAAGAGTGTGATTGTTTTCATAATACTCCACGCACGCATCAGTTGTGATGGTGAAACCGGCTGGAACCGGCAGACCCAGGAGGCACATCTCGGCAAGATTGGCTCCCTTACCGCCAAGTAGATTCTTCATATCTGCTTTACCCTCTGCAGTCTTGTTGCCAAAGGAATAAACTCTTTTTACTTTCGACATACTTTTTAAAGATTATTTATTATGAATTTAATTATTACATCCGGAAAAATTAGATGCAAATTTAACATTAAAATTTGAATTTTTAAATAGCTCCGGAAAATCATGACCTTGGATGAAACATAATCAGGGTGTCGCGGAGAAAACTCCTGTCTATATGGGTGTAGATCTCTGTCGTCATTATCGATTCATGCCCAAGCATTTCCTGAACTGCCCGAAGGTCAGCTCCGGCTTCTATCATGTGTGTCGCAAAGGAGTGACGAAAGGTATGCGGACTTATCTTTTTCAGTATGCCTGCCTTCCCCGCAAGATCTCTTGTTATGGTAAATATCATTGACCGGGTGAGCTTCCTTCCGCGACGGTTGAGAAACACAATATTCTCATCATGTATCACCGGGATCCTGTTCCTGTCAATAGTGTAAAGGTCGATTTCCTTAAGAGCTTTCCTTCCTATGGGAACAAACCTTTGCTTGTTTCCTTTTCCTGTCACACTTACGAATCCTTCCCCGTAATGAATGTCGGTGAGCCTTAGGTTAACCAGTTCCGAGACCCTTAGCCCGCACCCGTAGAGCGTTTCGATGATAGCTTTGTTCCTATGACCGTCGGGCCGGCTGAGGTCAATAACTCCAACAATCCGGTCAATCTCGGTTACGGTAAGCACTTCGGGAAGCTTCAGCCCAAGCCTTGGCGATTCAAGAAGAGATGTGGGATTTTCAGTTATCTCACCATCAATGAGCAGAAACCTGTAAAAGGCCCTGATGCCAGATATTAGCCGGGCCTGAGTCCTGGCGCTGACCCAGCCTGATCCCTCCCGGTTGATAAACTCCCTGAGATCGTGATAAGTAAGTGATGAGGGTCCCTTTTTATTTCCTCCTTCCATGTCAAATTCCTCAAGCTTGCGGACATCGTTAAGATAGCCCGCGATGCTGTTCTCCGACAACGATTTCTCGAGCCTTAAATAGTTTTCAAAGTTCTTTGATGCGGTTTTCCAGGTGAGACTCATAGAATTATTGATCAAATACCCTGCAAGGTAATACAAAGTAAATCAGAAGCGCAGGTTTTAACCTGAGATATTTTAGTATTTTTACACGTTGAAATACTGAGTTAATACTATGAAAGTTCAGATAATCAACGGACCAAACCTTAATCTCCTGGGAAAACGGGAACCCGGCAAATACGGAAGCGAATCGTTTGAGGAACGTCTGGAAAAACTCAGGAAGCTATTTCCCGAAGTCTCCATCGATTATTTCCAGTCAAATGTCGAAGGCGAAATCATTAACAGGATACACGAAACAGGTTTTTCATACGACGGGATAGTAATAAATCCGGGTGCCTACACCCATACCTCGGTCGCCATTGCCGATGCAGTGGCAGCAGTTAAGAGCCCGGTAATAGAGGTTCATATCACCAATATTGCTGCAAGGGAGGAATTCAGGCACAACAGCCTGGTGGGGAGATATTGCGCCGGAAGTATTGTAGGCCTGGGTCTGGACGGATACAGGCTTGCCATTGAAGCCCTGAAGGAAATGAAAAAGAACTTGAAAACAGAATGATGAAAAAGAAAAGAACAAAGATTGTTGCAACCATTTCAGACAAGAACTGTGAGCCTGAGTTCATTTCGGAACTTTATCAGGCCGGCATGGATGTGATAAGGATCAATTCGGCCCATCTCGAAATTGAAGGAGCTCTCAGGATAATAAGGAATGCACACAGCGTTTCCGACAAGATAGGCATTCTTATAGATACGAAAGGGCCGGAGATCAGAACCACCTCATGCGATGCTCCGATCGAACTGGTAAAGGGAGAAAAGGTGATGATGGCCGGCAATCCGGACGAAAAATCCCGCGGCGGGCTGATCAATGTGTCGTATACAGGTTTTGTCACCGACGTTCCGGAAGGAGCCAGAATACTTATCGACGACGGCGATATCGCGCTCAGGGCGGTCAGGCGTGAGGGTAGCCTTCTTGAATGCGTGGTGGAAAGCGGCGGTATGCTTGGCTCAAGAAAAAGCGTTAATATTCCGGGAATCAGAATATGCCTACCGTCACTTACCGAAAAGGACAAGAGATTTATCAGGATGGCTGTTGAAAACGATGTCGATTTTATAGCTCACTCTTTCGTAAGGACTAAGCAGGATGTGATTGATGTGAAGGCTTTGCTCGATGAGTATGGAAGCTTCATAAAGATTATTGCTAAAATAGAAAATGAGGAGGGTGTTAACAATATAGATGAGATACTTGAGCATGTATACGGGATAATGGTGGCAAGAGGAGATCTTGGCATAGAAATACCATATGAAAAAATTCCGGGGATACAGAAGAATATCATCTCGAAATGCATTACGGCAAGGAAGCCGGTCATCGTTGCAACTCAGATGCTTCATTCGATGATAAAGAATCCGCGGCCAACCAGGGCCGAGATAAGCGATGTGGCAAGCGCCATCTATTCCCAGACCGACGCCCTGATGCTGAGCGGGGAGACAGCCGCCGGCTTGTACCCTGTGGAAGCAGTTAAAACAATGACACGCGTAGCTCTTGAGGTTGAGGAAAATAAGGAGAAATTCCTTGAACTGCCAACCTCGGGAATTAACAGCGAGATTTCATCATACCTGGCAAAAGTGGCCGTAGAAACTTCGGTGAGAGTGAATGCCAAAGCAATAATTGCAGATACTATCAAAGGCAGAACAATAAGGGATATGGCTGCATACAGAGGATACAATATGATACTTGCCAGGTGCTATCTTGCCAGCACAATGAGGCAGATGGCCCTTTCGTACGGGGTGTACGCGAGTTTCCAGGAAAAAAGAAGATCGGTGGATGATTTTATCAGAATGGCACTTTCTGACCTCATTGGGAAAAATGAGATATGCAATGAAGACCTCGTGGTGATACTGGCAGGAAACTTTTCAGGGCCTGCCGGATTCTCGTTCATGGAAGTCGGCTCGGCAGGCTATCTCAAGAACAGGGTTGAGGATGCCGGTTGATAGTTATTAATGGTCTGATTTTTGAGGAAGCTTAATGTGCCTAACCCTTGATTTGGATGATCAGATTTTTGCTTTTGTCGCTATGGCTGGGATTTCATCCGGTGCACGTCTCACTTATGAGCATCGACTATTCACCCGATGATAAGGCATTTAATATGTTCCTTATGGTATACTTTGATGATTTCCTGCTCGACGCGGGGCTTGGAACTGAAGAGGATAACAACCTGGATTTTTCAGGAAGCAATGAGCATGTGAAAACAATATTGACTGATTATGTGAACGAAAAGGTAAGGATAACCGTTAATGGTGATCCGGTAAAGGCGGAACTAGGAACTATGAGCCTGTCGGACAATGAACTGAGAATGAATCTTTCTTTCGGTTCTGCTGACAGGGTCAGATCGGTGAATGTGAAAAACACTATATTGACTTCAATCTATAACGATCAGGCAAATATGCTGATTGTCAAGGTAAATGATTTTGAGGAAGCTGCCAGGCTCACTGCCCTGGAGACGGAAAAGACGTTTGAAATACAATAATTTAAAGGATAATGAGGAGTATAGTAAAGACATTATATACGAAGATAATATTGATTGTTGCCCTTTTGCTGACCTGTTTCGGAAATGCCTGGGCAACTCATAACAGGGCGGGAGAAATCACTTATGTGCAGTTGTCGGATCTTACATTCGAGATAACCATAACGACCTATACCTACACCTTAAGCTATGCTGACAGGGATGAGCTTGAAGTTGAATGGGGCGATAATTCAACATCAGTGGCACCAAGGAACAGCTATGTGTTTCTGCCGAACTATTACAAAAGGAATATCTATAAGACCACTCATACCTATCCCGGCCCCGGTGTATACAAGATAGTGGTGCAGGATCCCAACAGAAACGCTGATGTAATAAATATTCCGAATTCGGTGAATGTGGTTTTCTCCATAACCACAACCCTGATAGTGAATCCTTCAATCGGAAGAAACAGCACTCCGGTACTTCTCAATCCACCCTACGACAAGGCAGCCAGGGGACATGTGTTCATTCATAATCCGGGAGCCTACGATCCTGACGGCGACAGCCTTTCGTACGCACTCACGACATGTACCCGTGAGGACGGTAAACCCATCGAGAACTACACCCTTCCTCCTGCAACCGAATATATCAGGGTCGACGCCCTTACAGGAGACCTGGTTTGGCGCACTCCCAGAGATACAGGGGCGTATAATGTTGCCATGGAGATTCAGGAATGGCGCTATGGGAAAAAAATAGGAGTGGTGGTAAGGGATATTCAGATCAATGTGTACGACACGGATAACAAACCTCCTGTTATCGGACCGCTTTCCAGCAGATGCGTTGAAGCCGGCTCGGTGGTCGATTTCCTGGTTTCTGCCACCGATCCCAATAATGATCTGCTTCGGCTCTCATCAACTTCAGGAATTTATAGTCTTGATCCATGCCGGGCTACATTCACGAAAGTCGACTCGGTTGAAGGATTCTATTCATCCCGCTTCAGGTGGGAAACATGCTATGAGGCAGTAAGAAACCAGCCTTATGACATAATAATAAAGGCCGATGATTACAACAGTGATCAGAATCTTTCCGACATCGACAATTTCCAGATAAAAGTCCTGGGTCCGTCACCGGTACTGACCGGCTTATCGCCCGCGGGCAAATTCATGAGGCTGGAATGGAACGATTACGGAACCGATGCCATAATGGGATTCAATATTTACAGGAGGGAAGGATCTTCTTCCTTTACACCCGATACATGCATGCCTGGAATTCCTGCATCGGCAGGATATGAGAAAGTTGGATATATTGAAGGAAATTCCACCGTTTCCTACCTCGATACCAACTCAGGAGAGGGACTGGAGTTCAACAAGGAATACTCGTACAGGATCACAGCCGTTTTTAAAAACCTTGCCGAGAGTAAAGCCTCCAACGAACTTGTCTCGTCGCTGGTTTCGGGAATTCCCTTGATAACCAACGTAAGCGTAAGGTCAACCTCGGCAACCAACGGCTCGATAGTTATAAGGTGGAGAAGGCCCGACAGGCTTGATACCATCCCGGCTCCCGGTCCCTGGGAGTATATAATCTCGAGGGCCGACGGTGTGACCGGTACCAATTACACGCGAATAAGGACAATCAGTACATCTACCCTTAATGAAACATCCCATGTCGATACTCTTATAAACACTGTCGACAGGGGATATATTTACAGGATAGAGTTGTACAACAATACTCCGGGCAACAGGTTCCTGATAGGAGAGCCCGGATATGCATCCTCTCTTTACCTGACTGCAAACCCTGGCGACCGTAAGGTCCGTTTCGTGATCAGCCGTAACGTTCCCTGGGTAAACACGAGGTACGACTTCTTCAGACTTAACAGGACAACCATGGCCTACGATTCTATCGGTACTTCCAATATTCTTGAATTTACCGATACGGGACTGGTGAACGGCACGGAGTATTGTTACATGGTCAGATCGACTGGAGGATATGCATCGGCAGGCATGCCCGGGAATCTGTTAAACTTTTCACAGCGAACCTGTGTAATTCCTGTCGACAATGAAGCTCCCTGCCAGCCGGCAATTACAGTTACAAGCCAGTGCGACAGCCTCTACAACAATGTACGCTGGAGTATTACCGATCAGGATTGCCTTGATGACGTGGCAGGATACAATATATATTATAAGTTGCTAACAGAAGAGCCCATGTCGTTGCTGACGGTTATCAACGACAGGAATACTTTCAGCTACAAACATTATCCGGGTGAGATTGTTTCAGGGTGTTACGCGGTTTCGGCATTTGATGAGATGGGGAACGAAAGCCTGAAATCGGTTATGATCTGCGTCGACTCCTGCAATTTCTACGAGATACCGAATGTGTTCACTCCAAACGGGGATGATATAAACGACTGGCTTAGGGCCAAAACATCAGGACTGGTGGAAAAGGTCGATTTCAAATTGTTCAACCGTTACGGGGTGCTTATCTTTCAGACCGATGAACCGAGAATAAATTGGGACGGCACCTACAATGGAAAGATAGTATCGCCGGGAGTTTACTTCTACCAGTGCGATGTTTTTGAAAGAAGGATAACGGGACTTGAGCAGTTCCATCTTTCGGGATTTGTTCATGTCATTACTGAAAAGGGGGCAACGGTCACCAGACCGGATTATTGATCAAACAGACATGATGATGAAAAGGATATTGTTGTTGATATTTATCGCGCTTTTAACCGCGGGACTGAAGGGGCAGACAAAATCGGATTTCCTTATGGAAGGGCGGGCTCTTACCGAAAGAGGAAAAACAGCTGAGGCGGCAGCCCTGTTATCGCGGGCGCTGGAGAGTTACCCTGACAGGGATGTCTATCTCACCAGGGCCGAAGCATTCCTTGCCGGGGATGATTACTCGGGGGCAATAAACGATTACAATTCAGCAAACCGTGTTTCGCCGGGATCAGGTGAGTACGGACTGGCAAGAATCTATGCCCTGAAGGGAGATGCGACAACAGCCGTATACCATCTTGAATTGTGCCTTGGATCAAAATACAGGAGGAGCGAAAGGGAAATAATGCTCGACCCTGCATTCAGCCTCCTGGAAAACCGTCCCGAATGGCGTCAGTTCTGGAGGAAGGATATCTATACTTCCCTTGAGAAAGGAATAGCTGAAATTGAATACAACCTGTCGACCGGAAGGGTTACGGATGCGAAATCGCTGTTCACTGAACTCAGGGCTGGCTATCCGGAGAGTGACGAACTGGCTTATGCAGGCGCCATGATAAGCTTCTCGGAGAAGAAGTATCCCGAATCGCTGAAAGCTCTTGATGCACTGCTGGCTGAAGAACCGGATAATGAAAAATATCTCAGGCTTCTTGCAAGAAATCAGGAAGCATCGGGGAACCCTGCAGGCGCTTCATCAACCTACACCCGTCTTTTGAATGCAGGCGCCGGAGAGCCTGAACTGCTTATGCTCAGGGCGGAATGCTACAGGAAGACGGGAGAAACTGACAGGGCGCTGAAGGATGTTGTCAGATATCTTGATCTTTATCCGGGAGAAAAAAAGGCTCTGGGCCGGGCAGGAAAACTTGCCGCGGCTTCGGGCGACAATCTCCTGGCCCTTACATATTTCTCGGAAAATCTCAGGCTGCACCCTCATGACGCTGAGTGCTACATCGACAGGGCTAATGCATATTTCGTGTCTAATTCGTGGGAATTTGCGGCGAAGGATTACAGCATGGCACTCGACCTTCAGCCCCAAAACCCTGATGCATGGCTGAATATGGGAATTTCACGGCTCAGCATGGGCAACAGGGAAGGTGCATGCTTTGATTTTAAAAAAGCTTTCAACCAGGGAAATAAAAAAGCAACGGAATACATCAGCAGAAACTGTATAAAATAAGCTGGCACGGGGCTTGCAAGTCGTGCAGTCTTGCAGTCTTGCGGTCTTGCGGTCTCTTCCAATGCGGCACATCGCCTATAATCTATCGCCTATAATCTATCGCCTATAATACATAATACATTGTCTTGCGGTCTTGCGGTCTTGCAAGTCTCTTGCAATGAGGCATTTAACTACACTGAACGCTGAACGCTGAACTCTAAACTCTGAACGCTAAACCCTAAACACTAAACGCATTGATTGCTTCGAACCCCTAACTTTGAACTTTCTACTTTTCAATTTTTTACTTTCCACTTTGAGTCCCGTACCGTTATTTAGTATTTTTCAGAATCTTATTGAACAGATCCTGAGGCTTGAACGGTTTCAGAACGTAGTCGTTGATGCTAAGATCAGCGATCTTGTCGTGGTTTTCTGAGAGAATGGCTGCAGTCAGTGCAATCACGGGCATGTTTTTTATCCTTGGATTTTCCGAATTCCTGATCTGTCGTGTGGCTTCAATTCCGTCCATTACAGGCATGTGAAGATCCATAAGAACCAGGTCGAAGTCAGCTTTTTCGAGCATCTCGAGTGCAAGCTGGCCGTTTTCGACATGTGTGACATTTACTCCCCAGCCTGTCAGGAACTTATTGGCAACAAAAAAGTTGATCTTATTGTCTTCCGCCACAAGTATCCTTTTGCCTTCAAGTCCGATATATGTTTCAGATGTATCGCCGGCTTTGGGTTTGATTTCCTGATCGGGTATCCCGAATGAAAGGACGAAGCGAAACGACGAACCTTTGCCGGGTTCGCTTTCTAAATCAATATTTCCTCCCTGAAGTTCAACCAGTTTTTTGCAAATCGCCAGACCAAGTCCTGTCCCTCCGAAATGCCTTGTGGTATCGGGTGAAGCCTGTGCAAAGCTTTCAAATATCATTTTGTGCTTGTCTTTCGGTATCCCCAGTCCGCTGTCTTTTACCGTGAACTCAATTCCGATTTTATTGTTATTTCTTTCCGTCTCTTTCAGTATTACATGTATATATCCCGATTTCGTGAATTTCAGGGCGTTTGAAAGAAGATTGGAAAGTATCTGGTTTAGCCTGATAGAATCACCTATGACCTCATCCGGGAGATTGTTATCCTTAATTATTTCGAATTCAAGATTCTTTGCCTGCGCACGGTAGGAATATGTCCTGAGGATGTCATTCATGAAATCGTTCATGCTGAAGGCATTCTGTTCAAAAACGATTTTCCCCGATTCCATTTTATTATAGTCGAGCACATCGTTGACCAGAGTAAGAAGATGATTGCCCGAAAACCTGAGCGTCTTTATAAAATCCATCTGATCTTCCCTCGGGTTTCCCTGCAAAAGGAGGTTGGTTATGCCTATTACTTCGTTGAGGGGAGTTCTGATCTCATGACTCATGGTCGACATGAACTGTTGTTTCGACTGGGCAGCTTCCTCGGCCTTTTGGCTTGCCTGGATCATGTTGTCTATCATCGTACGGCGCTGGATTGCTATTGCAATCTGGTTTGCAATGAATTCCAGCACGGTGACATCGTCTGTGGTAAACTTGTTCTCATCGTGATAGTCCTGAAGTGCCATTAAGCCGATTATCTCCTTTTCCGCTTTCAGCGGCACTCCCATCCATACTTTGCATGGAGTGCCCACCAGATCTATATCTCCGGAGTCTTCCAGATTCTTCAGGTCATTTATCTTGAGCAGTACCGATTTCCGGAGTCCTATAACCCATTTTGTAATTGTTTTCCGGGCAGAAACATGCTCGAACTTGTCTTTTTCATCTGAGAACAACGGCATCGACAGGGTGTCGGTTTTTGCATCATAAAGTGCTATGAAGAAATTATTCGTGTCCCAGATCTTGTTCAGTTCCCTGACTATCGTCGGGTATATGTCCTTGATCTCTGTCTGGTTGAGAGCCGCGGCGGAAATATTGTAAACTATTTCCTGGATAATCTGTGTCTTACGCTCCTGTGTTATGTTCCTGTAGATACCCATATAAGCTGCCGTCTCGTCATTGGTTGTCAGATTAACGACAGTCAGAGATACATTGATCAGATTTCCTTCCTTGTCGCGCCTTACAGTATTCTTTACTATTCTGCCCTTTTCACGCACCAGTTCCAGATCGTATGATTCGTTCCTGAGATAATCGGGAGTGATAAGTTCATCAACGGTTTTGCCTATGATTTCTTCCCTCGCATATCCGAACATGGAAGTGAATTCCTTGTTCATGTTGCTGATTATCCCATCCCGGTCGATAAGCACTATCGCTTCGGGAATGGAATCGACAAGGTGCTTGAGGATGTTTTTTTCCCTGTTTATCTTGGCTTCGTGATTTTTTTGTTTGCTTATGTCGAAAATGATTCCCCTGTAACCTGTCTTCTTTTTGTCATGGAAAAGAGCAAACGAATGTGCCATAATTGGAACCAGCGATCCATCCTTCATCGTGATATTATATTCATTATAGATATGGTCGGGAGCATTTAAGTTATTGAGATTCTCCATTATTCTGGGAAAATTGTTAGGGAATACCTTCGAGAGGTGGATACCGGCAGCTATATCTTCCCTTGAAAAACCGAAGAACTTAAGTGCCTGGTCGTTGGCATAGATGACTTTGCCTGATACGTCGAGTTCATATATCATCTCCGGAAACATCTCGGCAAAGTACTCAAATAACATATTTTGCCCCGCCAGATCTTCGTTCTTCTGATTACCGTCCGGTTCCCACGTCACGAGAATATTTCCGTATGCCAGATTGAACCCAATGTAATGCCCGAGTGAATCGCTGTTGTCCTCCGAAACGGCAAGCTTTCTGGCTACCCCGCTTCCTCCGGTGTCATGGATAAGACTGACCAGTCTTTCCCTGTGAGGAAAGAATACTTCATCAAGATACTTGTTGCTGGCATCAGCAATGCTGACCGATTCAACTGAAGCTGCCTTCTCATTGAGGTCAAGGATAAGAATCCTGTTGTCAGTGGTTATTTTGAAAAGTGCGAAGTAGGAACTGCTGTTTTCAATGATTTCCCTTAGAATATTTGCAGGAGTGGAAAAACCTGTCCCCGGATCCTTGATATCGGAGTTCCTTTCGTAAATCGATCTAAGGTGCTTTAGCTCCTCTTCAAGCATTTTATTAGCCTTCAGAAGTTCATCATAGCTGATTCTGGTATCAGACATACTCGGGTCGTAATGCGGCGGGTATGACATATTTCTTTAGTTTTAGTATTAGAACGGTGTTTTTGCCCTTAAGTGTATGTTTCAGGAAGCTTTATGCTTGTTTTTGCGGGCATAGTATCTGCAAAACTCTTTTAGTCCGCACTCGCCGCAAAGGGGAGTTCTTGCCTTGCAGACGTACCTTCCGTGGAGAATAAGCCAGTGGTGAGCTTTATGCATCAGTTCGTCCGGAATATTACTGGATAGCTGTAATTCCGCGCTTAAGGGGGTTTTTGCATTTTTTGTCAGACCTATTCTTGCAGCTACCCTGAAAACATGTGTATCGACAGCCATGACCGGCTTATTGTATATTACCGAAGCCACTACATTTGCAGTTTTCCTTCCTACCCCCGGAAGCCTTTGCAATTCAGCGGGATCGGAGGGAACTATGCCTCCGAATTCACTTACAAGCATCCTGGCCATTGCCACCAGGTGCCTGGCCTTGTTGTTTGGATAGGAACATGACCTGATGAATTCAAAGACCTCCTCGTGCTCAGCCTTTGCCATCGATTCCGCATCGGGAAACTCTTTTAGAAGGGCCGGTGTTATCATATTGACGCGTTTGTCGGTACATTGGGCTGACAATATCACCGCAACTATAAGCCCGAAGGGATTAGTGTACCTCAGTTCAGTTTCGGCATCGGGCATATTTGCAGTGAAATACTCTATGGTCCGGCGGTATCTTTCCCTGGTAGTCATGTTAAGGATTAAAAATCGTCATAAAGTTAGTGCTTTTTGCCAATGACGGGATTGCTGACGAATCAGGTCTTTGGGGTGATTTGTTATTTAAAGGGTTTATATGTGATTCCGTATGTTTTGTTAACTTTATCGGGCAAAACAGAAGCTAATTGGAAAAAATAATCATTAATACTGCTGACTCTTTTTCTGAAATCCATGTTGGCACCGCCTGGGAGACGGTCCATGAAATGCTTCCCCATTCGGGTGTGGCAATTCTGACCGATACCAATGTTATGGAATTATATGGAGCCCGCTTTCCTGATTTCCCGGTGTTACGGATCACTCCGGGGGAGGAAAGCAAGAAGCTTGAAGTCGTTGAAATGCTGGCAGCAAAGCTTATGAAGGCAGGGATCGACCGTGACGGGTTCATTCTTGGAATCGGGGGAGGAGTTGTTTGCGATCTTGCAGGCTTTCTGGCTTCAATATATATGAGGGGAATCAGATGTGCCTATGTTTCAACATCCCTGCTGTCGCAGGTGGATGCCAGCACAGGAGGAAAGAACGGGGTTAATCTGGAAGACGCCAAGAATGCTCTCGGTAGTTTCAAACAGCCTGAGTTTGTGATCTGTGACCCCCTGATGCTTACGACACTGCCTGAAGAAGAGTATTTTTCGGGACTCGCTGAACTTATAAAGACCGGGATCATTGGCGACCCTGAACTCTTTGAGATAATCGGGAGCAACCAGGAAGGCATTGCAAACCGCGATCCTGAGCTTCTGTCAATGTGTATTTCAAAAGCAGTGAACTTTAAGGCAGCCGTCGTTACAGCCGACGAAAAGGAAACAGGACTGAGACGCCTGCTGAATTTCGGACATACCTACGGCCATGCCATCGAAATGTACCATTCATACCGCCACGGATATGCCGTTTCGTGCGGAATGGAAATGGCATCAGCGTTTTCAATGGAGAGGGGACTGATATCAAGGGATGATCACAAAAGAATAACTGATGTGCTGAAATCCCACGGACTTCTCCCCGGTCATGATATACCGGATAACCAGGTTGCTCAATTGCTTATGAAGGACAAGAAAAAATCAGGGAAAGACATATTCTTCGTTTTTCTGAAAGGCATAGGCAATGCTGTTGCTGAAAAGATAGCGGTAAAAGAAGCAGCAGATTTTTACATTCATAATAAACCCGGAACAAAACAGATATGAAATGAATTCCTTTGGTAAAGTTTTCAGAGTTTCGGTTTTTGGCGAATCTCACGGCAGCGCGATAGGTGTGCTTATCGATGGATGCCCTCCGGGGATAAAGCTGAGCCCCGATGATTTCATGCAGGATCTTTCACGAAGGCGAAGCGGAGCAAAGGGTACGACTCCCCGAAGTGAGACTGACACTCCCGATATATTAAGCGGAGTATTTAACGGGATAACCACAGGAGCCCCGCTGATGCTGATGACAAGAAACAGCGACAGGAGACCGGGCGATTACGATGAGTTCAGGAATATCCCCCGGCCCGGCCATGCCGACTATACGGCAGCTGTAAAATACTCGGGATTCGCCGATATGAGAGGCAGCGGACATTTCTCGGGAAGGATAACCTGGGGGCTGGTTGCTGCAGGAGTGATTGCAAAGATCATTCTTCAACCATCGCTGGTGAAGGCAAAACTCATTTCGGCAGGAGGTATCGACGACATTGAAAAAGCAGTCAGTAATGCTCTATCGGAAGGCGACTCCATCGGAGGAATTATTGAATGCAGGATCTCCGATCCTCACAAGGCTTTAGGGGAACCGTTTTTCTATCCGGTCGAATCAGCAATAAGCCATGCAGTATTTGCAATTCCGGCTGTTAAGGGGATAGAATTCGGATCAGGATTCAGGGCTGCTTCAATGAAGGGCTCGGAACATAATGACTCCTTCGTGGATGAAACAGGCAAAACCCTGACCAATAACGCCGGAGGCATTAACGGGGGCATCACGAACGGGAATGAAATTGTTTTCAGGGTTGCCGTGAAACCTACTTCTTCAATAGCCGTGAAACAGCAAACTTTCGATTTCGGAAGAAAAGAAATGACATGGCTTAATGTAAAGGGACGACACGATACATGTATAGCTCTCAGGGCACCTGTTATTGTTGAGGCTGCCGCTGCCATTGCACTGGCTGATCTTCTTATGATAGACAGGGCTATCCATGGTTCACGCGGCTGATGAACCCGCTTAAGGGACAGCAGACTTATGATTTTTCATTTTCACTGTCACTCAGCTCAATAAGCAACACTGTCGTGGTCGATTCTGTTATCTTGAACCTGTCGTCGAGTCGGTCGCCCATTACCCAAACAATTTTACCCGCCGACTCAAGTATCATCGTCTCTTCCTTCTGCAGACGGGAATATTTTCTGTCGACAAAAAAATCGCTGAGTTTCTTCCTGCCGGCCATGCCCAGCGGATAAAACCAATCACCTTCCCTCCATCTTCTCACAATAAGAGGCAGGCTTATCAGATCCCTGTCGATGCAGGCTATCCGGGGATCGCGGGCTATACTGAAGTTTTCATCCACTGTGTGAACCGATACTGACCTGATCAGGGGCAGGTTCAACAGATCCCCGGGCGACTCAATGACTATGTGATCCCGGTGCTTGTTGCCCAGGGGACTGACAATAATCTCATCCCTGTTTCGCAGTATCCCGTGGGAAGATGTGAACAACTGCTTTCCCGTGCCGCCGGTCCTGATCAGTTTCTGAAGGTCGCCTGCAAGCTGTTCGGTAATTCCGAAAGGGTGGAAGAGTTCGAAAAGCATTGGCCGGCTGCCACTGTATTCCGCCAGTTTTTCACAATCAAAGATACGCGACCCGCCTCTTTCCGATGATAGCTTCGACCGGATGTTATGGATATGAGAGGATAGTATATTATCAAGGCCGGCAAGCCGTACAGCGGTTTCGTTGAGTGTTTCTTCGACCGAAGGATTGATTTCCTTTAACACCGGGATAACAAGATGCCTTATCTTGTTCCTGGCGTATATGGTTTCGGCATTTGATCTGTCTTCCCTGTAAGGCACCCCGCATTCAATGCAATATTCTTCAATGGCGGCGCGTGTTGCAAACAAAAGGGGCCTGATGACGGCTCCGGACAATGGCTTCATCCCGGTAAGTCCGCTAAGGCCTGTTCCCCTGGTCAGGTTGATAAGCAGGGTTTCTATATTATCGTTCAGGTTATGTGCTACAGCAATAAGACTGCATTCTTTCTCGGCTCTTATCTTTTCAAACCAGTCATACCTCAGTTCCCTGGCGGCCATCTGTATGGAAATACCTTTCTCAGAGGCATATCCCGATGTGTCGAATGAAGCAGAAATAATAGGGATCTTATTGACGGTAGCATAGTTTTTTACCAGTTCCTCATCCAGATCCGACTCCTTTCCCCTGAGTTTGAAGTTGCAGTGGGCAACCACTATGTCTGACCCCATCCTTGTGAAAAGATGAAGCATAACCATTGAATCGATCCCTCCGCTGACGGCAAGCAGTATCCTGTCATTTTCAGCAAACAGCTTGTTTTCCCTGGAAAAGGTCCTGAATTCTTCAAAGAGTGACATGACTATCTGAATCGTATTATGGATGGTTGACTGGGTTCAAAATTATAAGGTTTAAGCATCTGTTCGCCGGACACCATTAAAGTTGTTGTTTTTGAATAGTCGGGTACCTTAGGGTAAAAACCCAGCCTTACCTGGAATGTGTTCAGTATGAGATTGTCATTTCTTACCCTGATGCCCAGTCCGACGGCTGACGCAAAATCGCCCTTCGACAAAATCTGATTTGTGCCGAAAAGAAAACCGGCATCCGCGAATCCAAACACCGCGAACCTGAAACCGTAGAAATCCACAGGACTGAAAAGAACGGTCTCGAGATTAATGGTGAGCCTTTGGGCATTGCTTATTGAATCGTTACTGAATCCCGAGAACCCGTCATCCCTGATGAGTGTAAGGAATTCATCCCTGTACCGGTCAAAACCTCTTGTGTATTCAACGTTAACAAAGTTTCTGCTACGGTACCTTCCAATATGGGCAAGTGTTGAGATATAACTGGTCCTCAGCGAAAGAATACCCTGTTCTGTCCTTTTCTGGTTTATGAAGGTGCCGAATGAAACTGATGAATGGAGATAGCCGATTTTCCCGAATGATTCTCCCAGAGAAAGGGATGCCCCGGTATAATACCTGTTCTTGAACTCACTGAATTCCTGTCCGGCAGTTATATTGAACAAAAACCCGTGGGGAATGTCCTCTGTACGGCCATAACCGTATATCAGGCTTGTTTTGTAGAATCTCTGAACGGAATAGGATAACGAACCGAGAAAGAGACGGTATTGCTGAAGATGATAGTAGGAATCGGGTTCGATATATGGATGCAGGAAGACATTGTTATTGATATACCGTGCTCCGATAATCAGACGGGTGACAGACTTGCTGTTAAGCAGAAAGGATCGTAAAAGCCAGTAATCCTGAAGATTATATTTTACCGGGTGGGGTTCGGGAAGTGAATCGAGATCTTCGGAAGTGATTGTCCTGCGGAGTGTAATGTTCCCTGCATATTTTGTGGAAGAGCTTATAAGTCCCCTTCCGATATCTATTCCATAACTTCTCCTGCCCAGACCGTCCTGAAAGTAAAGCCCGAGGTTGGTAAATGTTTTGCCAATGTTGTTTATCCGGTAGTTCACCCCGAATCCGGGTGAATCGGTTGAATCAACATCCCATGGGACATTGACACCGAATTCATGACCCATACCGAAGATATTCCTTTCAAAAACCGACACCATACCTTTTCCGACACCTGCAAGACTCGCCCTGGCCCCAAGCGAATAAATGTCCTTTGTGACAACAATGACGTCAGCCAGCGAATCAGATACGGGAAGCACAAGAATCCTTGCATCGTCAATAAAGTTAAGCTCCCTGAGGTACCTTTCGTTGTCGCTCAGTGTAAGGGAGGAGATGGTGTCGCCTGAGCGGAAAAGGAGGTTTTTTCTTATTATTATCTCGTTTGTATTGAAACGCGTTTTGTTCAGAAGTGTTTCCAGACGGTTGGGATCGAATAAGTCGGGAGTGTTTATGTTGGTGCCGAATACATTCAGCCTTTTTATTTCTATGTTCCTGATTTTAAGGCCTTCAGAACCCATGTACCTTTCTTCGCCTGAAGCATTCATCTCCTTTGCGGTCTGAGGATCGCGGTCAATGATAATAAAATCGTATAGTTTCTTGGTTATCAGAGTTCTGGAAGCCCTGTTCTTCAGGGAATCCAGGAAGATCATCGTCCTTTGACTGTCGTTTCCCGATGGCGGAATAAGACCTGATGGATAGGAACTCCAGGTATGGGGAAGGGAAATCCTTATTTTCCTGATATTGGGTGCAGGAAGATAATTACCTGCCCTGATTGTGGAATCAGTGTCTGACTGTTGCTGTGAAAAGGAAGGCAGGAAAACAAAAACAAGTATCTGGAAGCAAATGAATCTCCGGATCAGTTTTAATCTTTTAATATCTTCATTTTCAGGTTTCATTCTGGCTTTTGAGCAGAACATCATCAGAATTGAACTGGAATCCTAGACGTTTACCCGTTATTATCCTGGAATGTTGGATCTTTGCCTCAGCCTGGCCGACCGTGGCAATCTTTACCGTGTCGTAGGGAGGTACCAGAAGATCGAATTCAAGGGAGTATTGAATAGCTGTCGATATAATGTTCTTAAGCGACGAACGTGTTAAGGCTTCATTGCCGTAGTTTGAGAAAAGCATTCCCATCTGTCTTTTTCCTTCAACAAGATACTGGTTTTCATGGTTGATGAAAATCCTGGCAATCAGGTAGCCCAGGTCGTCAAGTCTGGAGTATTTGAATGAGTCGTGAAGGAAGTTGTAAATATTGATCATCCCCGAATAGGCGTTGTTCCTGTTCTTCTGAATATAAGGCGTCTTCCACGCGGGATGATCCCTGTCGAACTGGAATATGTTGGAATGCATGCTGAAAAGAAGGATGTCACCGGCTACTTTAAGCTGTGCATCGAAGTTGCTCCTGTCTGTATATTCCATCTTAATCCTTCCGTCAACGTTTCCAAGCTTGCTGTTTACATCTTTGGAAAGTTCCTTAAGTATATCCTTTAGCACGTTGAACCATTCCAGTGTATTGTCGAATACCTTTTGCTTCAGCAGTGACTTCTCTTTCAGGGTATTGATAATCTGTGTTTTCTTGTCTTCCGGTTCGGACATTGTCTGGCGTTTTTAATGGTATTGAAACTCTAAATTAAGAAAAATTACGCGAATTGCAGCCTGCTTCAATATGATCTTGCAAAAACGACACGTCTTTTTGAAGGCTTCCCGGAATAAATGCAAAGGCCATCTTCTTCAGTGGAATCGAAAGGTATGCACCTGATGGTTGCTTTTGTTTCTTCCTTTATCTTTTCCTCCGTTTCAGTAGTCCCATCCCAGTGGGCAAGTACAAATCCTCCCCGGTTTTCGATAATATCGGTAAATTCTTTCCAGTCATCGGTTTTATAGGTATTATCATCGCGGAAATTCAGCGCTTTATTATATATGCTGGCCTGAATTTCAATAAACAGATCCTTTAATCTTTCGGGCAGGCCTTGTGCAGGCACCGTTTCTTTCTGCAGGGTGTCGCGACGGGCAAGTTCTACCGTGCCGTTTTCTATGTCGCGGGGTCCGATCGCTATCCTGACGGGAACTCCTTTCAGTTCATAGTCGGCAAACTTGAAACCGGGCTTGAGGTTGTCGCGGTCGTCATACTTTACCGAAATACCAGCATTTTGAAGTCCGGTCATTATCTCCCTTGCCTTCTCACTGATAAGCTGAAGTTGTTCGTCGGTCTTGAATATCGGAACAATTACTGCCTGGAGTGGAGCAATCCGGGGCGGAAGCACCAGTCCGTTGTTATCGGAGTGTGCCATGATTAGCGCTCCGACCATCCTGGTCGACACTCCCCAGGAGGTGGCCCAAACGTATTCCAGCTTGCCGGTCCTGTCAGTGAACTGAACGTCAAAGGCTTTAGCAAAATTCTGTCCCAGGAAATGGCTGGTTCCTGCCTGAAGGGCTTTACCGTCCTGCATCAGAGCTTCTATGGTATAAGTGTCAACTGCTCCCGCGAAACGTTCATTTTCCGTTTTATATCCCTTTATAACAGGAAGCGCCATATGTTCCTTTGCAAAATCGGCATAGACATTTATCATCCTTTCAGTTTCTTCAACAGCCTCCTGACTTGTAGCATGAGCTGTATGGCCTTCCTGCCACAGGAACTCTGCAGTCCTCAGGAACAGGCGGGTACGCATCTCCCATCTGACAACATTGGCCCACTGGTTAATGAGTATGGGAAGATCGCGGTACGACTGAATCCAGTTTTTATATGAATTCCAGATAATGGTTTCCGAGGTGGGACGTATGATAAGCTCTTCTTCCAGTTTTGCAGTGGGATCGACCACGATGCCCTTGCCACTCTCGTCAGTCTTCAGCCGGTAATGGGTGACAACGGCGCACTCTTTTGCAAATCCTTCAACATGTGCCGCTTCCCTGCTGAGAAAGGATTTTGGGATGAAAAGAGGAAAATATGCATTGACATGTCCTGTGTCCTTGAACATCTTGTCAAGTCCTGCCTGAATTTTTTCCCATATCGCGTAACCGTAAGGCTTGATAACCATGCACCCCCTTACTGCCGAATTCTCGGCAAGGTCAGCCTTGATCACGAGGTCGTTGTACCATTGTGCATAATTCTCCTCCCTGTCTGTAAGAAACTTAGCCATTTTCTGGTGAATAAGTGGATATTATTGTGACTATTAAAAAACCGGTCGTAAAATTAGTTAAATAATGGAAATTTAAAATATTAAGCTTAACGCCGGGAATTAAATCAGTATAGCTGATTTCCTCACAAACTAAAAGCGACTGATAAGCGTTTTGAAAATAATTGTTACTTTGTCAAAAAGAATTAAATTTGCTGAAACTGCGAACCTGCTTAGACCGCGAACCTGTAATGATCCTCATAACCGAATGTTTTGGTATGGATTTTGATATATGAAAAATGAATTAAACAAAAGGAAACAATAACCACGATGAAAGCATCAAATTACATACTCGGCCTTGCCCTTCTGACTCTCGCCTCCTGCTCGTCAGGGCTTTATGTGGGAACAGAATATGATGACCTGTATTATGTGAGTTCTGATCAGCCGGTAACAAAAGCCAGGATCAGCGACCGGAATCAGATTTCGGAGGGCAATCTGAGATCAGAGTCATATTACGACAACATCTATGCCGCTGATACCCTGGTGTCAGATGAATATTCAGATGCTGTCGATTATGCTGATGCAGGATCTTACGACAACAGGTACGATTATTACGACGGCTCATATGCCGGAAGGCTGAACAGGTTCTACGGTAACTATTTCAACCCTTACTGGAGAGATCCTTTCTATTACGGCTTCTACCCCTCGTTCGGATTCAATAACTACTACTACGGTTTCCCGTACTCGTACTCGTACTACGATCCTTTCTACTACGATTTCTACAGCCCTTATTACAGCGGCTTCTATAGTCCTTACTACAGTGGTTTCTACAGACCTTACTACTATGGAAGCTATTATGGAATGGGTTATTACAGTCCTTTCTACAGTTCATGGTACTCACCCTGGTATTATGGCGGATATTACAGCCCATATACTTTCTCCGACAAGACTGTAAATTATGGCAGGAGAGACAGGCCCAGTACCATGTCGACCAGCTGGTCAGGCGGAGGCGCCTCGGGTATATCCGGAACCAGCGGAACTACCGGAACTGCTTCATCAAGAAGAAGTACCGAACCTGTAACCGGAACTCCTTCAACCGGTACCGTCAGTTCAACAACTTCGAGGAGAACAAGCACCCCGGTAGTCGGCTCTCAGCAGGCTGTTACAGGCCAGAGAAGAACCACCACCGAGGGAAGCTCCGGCACTAGCGCCACCCAGTCGAGGAGACCTGCTTCAAGCCTTCCTGAATACAATTCAGTGAACAGATCCTATACTCCTACGTATAATAATCAAAGGATGAGCACCAGACCTTCATACAACAATACAAGGGTGAACAGCGGAACTACCACTACCAGGCCTTCAGGCGTCCAGAGAAGCAGCTCATCAAGCTCCTCCGGAACCAGCAGAAGCAGTTCCTCCTACTCGGCTCCCTCCAGGTCCGGCTCAGGCTCATCATACAGCAACCCCGGTTCCTACACGGTTCCTTCAAGGAGAAGCTCAGGCAGCGGATACTCGTCAGGCTCATACTCCGGAGGCTCATCATACAGCGGAGGCAGCTCGGTGTCGAGAAGCAGCGGCTCTTTCTCCGGCGGCAGTTCATACTCCGGAGGATCCTCATCATCGGGAAGCTCATCATCATCATCCAGCCGATCGTCATCAGGCGGGAGAAGATAATTAAAAACGAATTAATTTATTGATTGTCAATGTATTCTGTACAGAATGCCTGGGTAGTCCATTAAATAATAAAAAATAAACCGAAACCTCCATGCTTCATCGAACTAACATAAAAGAATCTGAAATCAGGAGGGTTTCATATTTAATAAACGACAATAGTATAATAACAGCTATTATGAAAAGGTCAGCAATAATAATCGCGGCAGCATTGCTTTTATCCGGTGGGATGAAAGCCCAGAATGCAGATGATGCCTTAAGATATTCCCAGATCTTCTATACCGGTTCAGCCAGGTTTATGTCGATGGGTGGCGCATTTACCGCCCTCGGGGGCGATATGTCGACTTTCAGCCAAAACCCCGCGGGTATCGGTGTGTTCAGATCCTCTGAAATATCCGTGACGCCTCAGCTTCTTCATGCAAAGGCATCAGCCGGTTTCAACGGCATCAATGATGATTACCTTTATAATTTTAACCTCGGACAGGCAGGTGTTGTCGGAAACCTGATCAAGGGGAACGGAACAACCGGATTGATCTCCCTTAATTTCGGTTATGCTTACAACAAGACTAATAACCTGAACAGTTCAACGCGAATCCAGGGGAACAGTTTAACCAGCTCGATGGCCGACTCCTGGGCTGATGATGGTTACGGAGTGTACTACGGCGACCTGGCGGGCGCTGCAGGAATCGCTTACGATGCCTGGATCATTGACACAATTACCGGATCCGGAGCAAGATATTACGGTACTGTCTTTTCAAACTATGGCGATAATCCTTCTTCCGAATACGGTCAGAATATAAGACGGCTTATAAACAACGAAGGATACACCGCTGAACATGCCATTACGATAGGAGGCAACTATTCGAACAAAGTCTACTTCGGAGCTACTCTTGGAATAAACACTATCAGGTATACCGGGCACTTTGAGCATCTTGAAAGAGCTGATTACCTGCTCGATTCACAATTCAGCGATTTTACCTATGTTGAACATTTTGAAAATACCGGAACGGGGATTAACCTTAAGATTGGAGCCATAATCAGACCGATAGAGCAACTAAGGATAGGTCTTGCCTTCCATTCCCCCACACTTTACAAAATTGATGAGAGGTTTTACGATAATATCAGCTCCAATTTTACCGATGGCGGGCATTATGAATTCTATAACGAAGATGTGGTTTATGAATATGCCCTGACATCTCCTTTCAGGGCGCTCGCCGGAGTGGCTTACCAGATTGAAAAGGCAGGGCTCATCAGCGTTGATTATGAATTCGTTGATTACAGCACGCTGAAGTTCTCGGAAACAGGCGATGGCTATGATTACGGCGAAAAGAACCTGATGCTGAAATCAACTCTGAAACCTGTGCATAATGTGCGCGTGGGAGGAGAGTTGAGGTTTAATAAACTCTATTTCAGAGGAGGCTACGGCTATTACGGAAAAGTTTTTGCTGAAAGTGAGGTAAACAGGGATTTCTTCAACAGGTCCGTTTCTGCAGGCATCGGCTTCAGGGAGCAGAACCTGAGCATCGACTTCGGTTTTACCAACCTGAGGAACGAACAGAAATATGTGCTTTACGATTCTTACTACGATACACCAATGGCCGATCTGATAAACAACAGAAACATGTTCTCGGTAACATTTGGTTATAAGTTCGGCTTCTGATGAACTTTATCTGAGATATATATTATAAGGCGTCCTTTGAGACGCCTTTTTTTACAAATACATGGCAGCATCGGGACCCAAATTGAATAAAAGGTCGATTATGCTTAAACCCGGTACAAAACCTTCCTTTCCGAATACCTGAATATATGGGTCGGAAATAAACTCCGGTTCATTTCCGGGTGAAATCTTATATCTGTAATCGTCAGGATTATCTCCGGGAGCTTTAAATGAAGAAGTGTAATTAATACACTTATTAATATTGAGAAGCTTGAGGCATTCCAGCATCAGTTCATGGTTAAGATCGATGAGAAAGCGGTGATTCTTATTGTAAATGCTGAACAGATTATCTGAATAATAAAGGAAAAAGGGCGATCTTCCATAGGCTGAGCTTATTGACCGCGTATGTACCTGCAGCCATCGTTTTGACCAGTCGATACGGATATCCTTTACAGGCATTTTCAGCATATTGCCCTTTGTAACAGGAACTGAAAGGTTCAGGATACCGTTGGAGGACAATATCCGGCATCTGTTCCTGTAGCTTTGTTTGATGTAGTTTTCTTCCCTTTCGATACTTACGGTATCAGCATCCCGTATGAGCCTGAAGTAGATGGCAGGGGGGAGGTATGCGGTTGAAAGGAGAAGCTTGCCGGCCATTATAGCTGATTACTTCATCTGGTTGATCATGCTCGCGGAGAAGGCGGCACCAAATCCGTTGTCGATATTTACGACCGTAACACCTGCCGAACAACTTGTTAGCATTGCCAGGAGAGCGGATATCCCTCCGAAACTGGCACCGTATCCGACACTTGTGGGGACCGCTATCACTGGTTTGTTTACCAGTCCTCCAACCACGCTTGCCAGGGCTCCTTCCATGCCCGCGATCACTATTACCACACGGCATTTCCTTATTTCGGGAAGCTTGTCAACCAGGCGGTGTATCCCGGCAACTCCCGCATCGTAGATTCTCACCACTGTATTCCCTAACAGTTCGGCTGTCACAGCAGCTTCTTCCGCAACAGGAATGTCTGAAGTGCCGGCAGTGATAACTGCAATGGCAGTGTCGGGCTTTTCCATTTCATGGCAGGGGATGCTTATTATCCTTGCTTCAGGGTACCAGACAGCTTCAGGGAGAATCTCCCTGACCGCTTCATACATTTCTTTCCCCGCTCTGGTCCCGATAATATTGTTATTCTTTGTTGCCATCAGCCTGAAGATACCAATGACCTGTTCCGTCGTCTTGCCTGCACAATATACTATTTCGGGATATCCCGTCCTTATCTCCCTGTGATTATCGATTTTTGCATAGCCAAGATCCGTGTAGGGGAAGTCCTGTAGTATGTTCAGGACTTCCTCTACACTTTTACTGCCGTCCCTTATCTCAGTAAGGAGTTTTTCAATATCGTTTCTGTTCATTTTCCTGTGTTTTCACCATCATACGAGCCTGATCTGTATCCTTCGAGATCCAAAGATACATATCTGAACCCGATTTTTTTCAGGCTGGCTGCAATCAGCTCCCTTTCAGGCAACTGAATCATCTTTTCAAGATATTCGGGATGACATTCGATTCTCGCCAGCTTATCATGGATCCTGACCCTGGTTCCCGGATAACCGGCAGCGCTAAGGAAGTCTTCTGCCTGTTCCACCATTTCAAGTATGTCAGGACCAACCGCTGTATTGTACGGTATCCGTGTCATAAGACATGTCATTGAGGGCTTATCCGCTATTTCAAGTCCTTCATCTCTTAACAGACTCCTTATTTCCAGTTTGGTAAGACCGGCTTCCATCAATGGGCTTCTGATCCCCAGTTTCCTGAGAGCCATCAGACCGGGCCTGTACGAAACGGCATCATCAGCATTGGAACCATCGGCCACATGTGCAAAACCATTTTCAGCTGCGAAACGAAGCAGATGATCGAAAAGTATCTTTTTGCAGATATAACACCTGGCGGGCGGGTTTTCCCTGATTTGGTCAGGAAACGGGAGCTCCAGTACCCTGTGGTTGATTTTATGGGCTTCCGCAAACCCGATGGCTTCTTCAATTTCCGACAGTGGAATATAAGGTGTATGTAAAGTGACTCCCATAACCTTGTCCTTCAGTAATGTATGTGCCCGGAAGAGCAGATAGGAACTGTCAACGCCACCTGAAAAACCAATAACAAAGGAATTCAGCTCACTGATCACGCTATCAAGCCTGTCCCTTTTGTTTTCAGTCATCGTTGTCATTTATTGTTTGCTAAAAGCCGACATGATATTGGCATATACCTCCTTTATGGGAATGTTTCTCTCCAGGGCAATTTTTCTGCACTCTTCGTACTCGGGTTTTAGCGATACCTGCCTTCCGTTGAAAAGAGATCTTTTAAAGGTTACCTCGCCGTAAAGAGTGTTAAGCTTGAATATTTCCCTTGCAAGCGTATCCTTGCTGAATTCGAAGGTCCTCATACCCACTGTCGTTGACTCAGTGAAGATTATCTCCTTCAACCTGCCTTCGGCCCCTTTTTCGCAGATGACGCTGAGTTTTACACCCGGGCGGCCTTTTTTCATTATCACCTGGGTGAAGAACACATCGGCGGCGCCTGCCATAAATAGCTTTTCCGAAAGATGTTCATAAAACTCGGGATTCATGTCATCAATATTTGTTTCCAGGAGAACCGCCCTGTGCCCCTGTATCCGGTCACCGGCTGTTTCGCCGAGAAAAACCCTGAGAACATTCGGAACAGTCGGATGTTCCCTTTGTCCTATCCCATAGCCTGTTTTTGTTATTGAAAGAGCCGTTTGGTTTCCGAATCTGGTTCCGAGAGCTGTTACAATGGCAGCTCCTGTTGGTGTTGTTGCTTCAAAATCAACGCCTCCAAGCTTTATCGGGATTCCCCTGACTATTTCCGAAGTAGCCGGTGCGGGGACCGGGAGCCTGCCGTGGTCGCACATGACGAACCCGCTTCCAAGCTCAAGTTCTGAAACATGGACGGCATCAACATCAAGGGCAGTATAGCAGATGGCTGCACCGGCAATATCAATAATTGAATCGATTGCTCCCACTTCATGGAAATGCACGTGGTCGAGCGCAACTCCATGAACTTTTGATTCAGCTTCGGCAATTCTCATGAATATCTTCATGCTCAGATCTTTGACCTTGTCGGATAAAGCGGAACCCTTTATTATTCTTTCTATATCCGGAAGGTGCCGGTGAACATGTTCGTGCTTTGTTTGCCTTACGGTGACTTTTGTGCCCGATATCCCGTGACGCTGACTCTTTTCCGAGATAAGTTCCCAGCCTTCCAGATTGAGTTTATCCAGTTCCGACCTGAGAAAACTTACATCAATACCCAGATCGATCATTGCACCGAGGTTCATGTCGCCGCTGATACCCGAAAAACAATCATAATACAATACTTTCATCATGATATAATATTGATTTAAGTGGTATGATGCCTGCCTGTCGGCAGACAGGGAACCCACATGACTAAAACTATATTAATGCATGTTTGTATTTGATACATGTGGGTTTCATAAATAACCTTTTATATTGGAGTTTAGTAAATATGTCATTATGCATATTACAAATATATATTCAATTTACCGCCTGATAAAAATGTCCGGCGACAAAAAGTGATAAAAATGGTGAGATTACTTTGACCGACTACTATCACAAAACTACCTGATCTTGACATACAGAACCAGGAGCATAAGAATTACTTTAACATACTTTCATCATAAAACTCCCGGACCCTGATATGCCGGGACATAATCAAAAGGATTACTGTATCATACACTGGTCACAAAACTCCATGGATATGACATGCTCTGAAGGAGCATCCATCAACCGGCAGCTTCTCTGAAAGAGAAGGATTTTAATAACCTCCGGTGAAACCGGAGGTACGGCATCCCCCCCCGGATGTTAAGCTCCGCGGGAGCGTGACTTTTATGGGAAATACCTTTCATCTATCTTAATACTGCTGACTGTATAAGACATTTGTATTCCTCTTCAAAAGATTTCTTTTTGTGGTGCTCCTGTTGATTACTTATATATGTGCTGAAGACAAAAAGATACAGCGGTTAACGATAGCTTGCCATAGCATTAGAGTTTTGGTAAATAATACAACGAGACCTAAGCAAGATACATGGCAACCCGGAAAATTGCCTGAGTCATCAGGGAATAACTCTTTATCCCTTTCTACTGATAAATGTTGCCTTTTCGTGTGATGTGAGAAAAATTGATTTACAACAACTTATCCTTACTTATTTTATATATCAACCAGAGGAATGCAACGACATTTTGAAATATTATTCATGACTATCCACTTTACTGTTACCTTACCATGGTATGTCAGGGCTGGTTGAGCTATTAAATAATTGAAGTTATAATAAAAATATTTTGTATTTTTGTTAGCTTTTCAGTTGATAATTTAAACCTGAACGATCCATTATGAGAAGAAGGGATTTTTTCAGAAAATCAGTCGGAGCTGGTATTGCTGCCGGAGCAGCATTAAGTTTCGGCAGATATAACAAGCTTCTGGGGGCACCGGCATCTCATGCAAAATATGATATGGTTGCACTAATGGGGGGTGAACCTGCTGCCATGTTTGATCTGGGAATTCAGGAACTCGGCGGAATGGGGATGTTCGTTACAAAAGGCCAGAAGGTTCTGGTAAAACCCAATATTGGCTGGGATGTTGTTCCCGAGCTGGCTGCCAACACGAATCCTGATCTGGTTAAAAGGATAATCGAGCATTGTTTCAGGGCAGGAGCAAAGGATGTATACGTTTTTGACCATACTTGCGACAACTGGATAAACGCTTACCGTAACTCGGGAATAGAAAGAGCTGCCAAAGCAGGCGGAGCAAAGGTTGTTCCGGCCAATACAGAGAATTATTATCAGGAAATAGAAATTCCTACAGCCGTGAAGCTTAAGAAAGCAAAGGTTCACGAACTGGTGTTGACAACCGATGTCTTCATAAATGTTCCCATACTTAAAGACCATAACTCCACCAGGATGACGGCCTGTCTTAAAAATATGATGGGAGTGGTATGGGACAGGGGATACTGGCATGCCAATGACCTTCACCAGTGCATTGCCGACTATGCAATGTTTGAAAAGAAACCCATACTAAACGTTGTGGATTGTTATAATGTAATGGTGAAACACGGCCCTCAGGGTATTTCAAAAGAGGACCTCGTACTGATGAAATCCCAGATATTAACCACCGACTGGGTGGCAGGAGATACCGCGGCCGCCAGAATGCTCAACCTTGATCCTCAGCAGATCGATTATATCCAGATAGCTTACAAGATGGGACTTGGAACAACAAATTTGGATTCATTGAATATCAGGCGTATAAAAATGTAATTTGAAATGACATCTTCCTTTCTCAGGAAATTCAGGATCTTATTTTCTACAATCGTCCTGATCTGTTTCATTTGCGTATTTGCAGACTTCAGAGCTGTAATCCCGGAGAAGTATGTTGACTTCCTTCTTTATCTTCAGTTTGTTCCGTCAGCACTGAAATATATCAACCTGATGACAATGCTTGCCGGGGGATTCCTGATAGTCCTTATGCTGACGCTCCTTACCGGCCGTACTTACTGCTCTTTTTTATGTCCGCTGGGAATAGGGCAGGACTATTTCAGCAGGATGGGAGAAAGGGTCAAAAGGAAATTCGGAAGATACGGTTATAAAAAACCTCATACCCTGATCCGTTACACCTTGCTGGCCCTCACTCTCGGAACAGCTGTTTTCTGGGGGCTCTATCTGGTCACTCTACTGGATCCCTATAGCATATTCGGGAGGTTCATGACTTATTTCGGTAAACCCATTATCCTGCTTGTCAATAATTTCCTTACCTGGGTGCTTGGAAAATTCGATGTTTATACACTTCATCATGTTGATATAAGGGCTTTCAATCCGCTTTCCTATGCAGTGCCTACGGTATTCTTACTGCTGGTGGGTATCATGTCCTTTGTAAAGGGAAGGCTGTACTGCAACATGATTTGCCCCGTGGGAACTTTCCTCGGACTTATTTCGAAAGTATCGATTTTCAGGGTGAAGTTTAAAGAAAGCAAATGTACACGTTGCGGCAGATGCTCATTAAGATGCAAATCGTCGTGCATCGATTTCCTTAATTACAATATAGATGTCAGCCGTTGCGTGAATTGTTTCAACTGTATCGATGTATGTCCCGAGAAAGCTCTTTCATATGGATTTATTGCTTCAGGGGAGAAAGTGGAGAAACCGGAAAAAGCGGAGAAAACGGATAAGGGAAGAAGGAAATTTGTTGCAGGATCGCTTCTGATGTTTCTCGGGATAAGCCATGGAGCCGGCGGTCAGGAAAAAAAGGGAACTGTTGTTCCCGCTAAGGCATCTTCAGTGAAGGAACCGAGAACATATCCCGTATGCCCTCCCGGCGCCGGATCATTTGAGGAATTCACTGAGAAATGCACGGCCTGTTCCCTTTGCATAAACGCCTGCCCCAACGATGTGCTTCAACCGGCTATTAAACAGTATGGAATTTCAGGATTCATGCAACCGGTGATGGATTATCACAGAGGCTTTTGTGCCTTCAATTGCACGCGATGCACTGAAATATGCCCTACAAATGCCCTCAAACCACTTCTCCTGGAAGCAAAGAAACTTACTCAGATAGGAAAAGTCGTTTTCATCAAGGATAATTGCATTGTAAAGACAGAAAAGACAGCCTGCGGAGCTTGTTCCGAGTCCTGCCCCACGAAAGCAGTGTACATGGTGCCTTATGAGGATAACCTGGTAATCCCTGAAACAAACCAGGATATCTGCATCGGATGCGGGCATTGTGAATATGCATGTCCGGTAACACCATACAAGGCTATATTCGTCGACGGAAATCCCGTTCATGTGGCTGCAACAAAACCTGAAATAAAGGAAACCGAAATAACAACTCCTGAAGAGTTTCCTTTCTGATATAGAAAAACATCCAAATATTATTGCCAAACATGATTTTTGTTTGCATGAGCTAATTTTAAGCTGTTAATTTTGCTTTAATTATACTCATTAAAAAATCTGGTGTTTTTATGAAACCAACACATATAGAACATATTGGTATAGCAGTTTCAAACCTGGACGAATCGATGGCTTTTTACGAGAAGGTTCTGGGCCTGAAATGTTATAATATTGAGGAAGTCGCAGACCAGAAAGTAAGAACTGCCTTTTTCATGGTGGGACAGACAAAAATCGAACTTCTGGAATCGACTGATCCCCAGGGAACAATTGCACGCTTCATTGAGAAAAGGGGAGAGGGGATTCATCATATTGCCTTCGCGGTGGAAAATCTTGAGGAGAAACTCAAACATGCCTCAGATGAAGGGGTAAGACTGATCGACACCCGTCCCAGGAAAGGAGCTGAAGGTCTGGATATCGCTTTTCTTCACCCGGCTTCGGCTCACGGTGTGCTTATTGAGCTTTGCGAACATCCCGGAAACGAACAGGAGAAACAGCTCTGATTAATTATATATTTCAAACAGTAAATAAAACAATATTTATATGAATAGCCAGGAAAAGGTTAAGCATCTTATCGGGATGCGAGAGAAAGCACGTCTCGGAGGTGGTTTGCAAAAAATTGAAGATCAACATTCCAAGGGAAGACTGACAGCAAGGGAACGGATAAACATTCTTCTCGATGAAGGAAGTTTTGAAGAATTCGATATGTTTGTCACACACCGGACCGAGGATTTCGGCATGGGCAAGAAAAAAATCCTGACCGACGGAGTGGTAACCGGATACGGTACAATAGACGGAAGGGTGGTTTATGTTTTTGCCCAGGACTTTACAATTTTCGGCGGTTCGCTGTCGGAAACATTCTCACAGAAGATTTGCAAGATAATGGATCAGGCCATGAAAGTCGGAGCACCGGTCATCGGTATCAACGACAGTGGCGGAGCACGTATCCAGGAAGGGGTCAGAAGCCTTGCCGGCTATGCAGAGATTTTCGAAAGGAACATACTTGCTTCCGGGGTTATTCCCCAGATATCCGCGGTATTCGGACCATGCGCCGGAGGAGCGGTGTATTCTCCCGCTCTGACCGACTTCATTATAATGAGCGAGAAAAGCAGCTATATGTTCGTGACCGGTCCGAAAGTGACAAAGACGGTAACAGGAGAAGATATAACGACGGAGAATCTTGGCGGCTCTGGAGTTCACGGGTCAAAATCGGGTGTGGCCCATTTTGTCGTGGATGAAGAGGAACAGGGTCTTATGCTGATCCGCAAACTGCTAAGCTATTTCCCTCAGAACAATATGGAGGATCCTCCCATTACCGAATGCGACGATCCCATCGACCGCAAGGAAGAGGATCTAAACAGCCTGATTCCCGAGAATCCCAATCAGCCTTATGATGTAAAGGACATTGTTTTCAAGATTGTCGACAATGCTGAGTTTCTCGAGGTTCATGCAGCTTACGCGCGCAATATTGTAGTGGGTTTTGCCAAAATGGGTGGGATGCCGGTTGGAATCGTTGCCAACCAGCCAAGCTTCCTGGCCGGTGTGCTCGATATTGATGCTTCGAGAAAAGCCGCTCGTTTCATAAGGTTCTGCGATGCCTTTAATATTCCCCTGGTGACACTCGTCGATGTGCCGGGATTCCTTCCGGGAAGCGGGCAGGAATACGGCGGTATAATTATTCATGGTGCCAAGCTTATGTTCGCTTATGGTGAGGCAACTGTGCCCAAGGTGACCGTTACACTCCGCAAATCGTACGGCGGAGCCCATTGCGTAATGTCATCCAAGCAGCTCCACGGCGATATCAACTATGCATGGCCATCAGCTGAGATTGCAGTAATGGGACCACAGGGAGCCATTGAAATACTTGAGGGTAAGGCTATAGCAGAGATAAGCGATCCGGAAGAAAAAGCCGCCTTTATCGCTGAAAAGGAGAATGAATACCGTGACAAGTTTGCAAATCCCTATGAAGCTGCAAAATTTGGTTTTATCGATGATGTGATTGAACCCCGGAATACACGTTTCAGGATAATCAGGGCACTGAGAACCCTTGCAACAAAAAAGGACCCGGGCCCAATGAAAAAACACGCCAATATACCTTTATAAACGAAGACAGTTATGCCTTACTTTCCAATAATTATGTCCGGCCTGAACATTGATGATGCCGCTGCTGTCAGGCTGCTGATTGTATTGAATATTATTCTGATAGCCATTATTCTTCTATGGTTTGTAATCTGGATAATTGTACCTCTTGTAAAAAAATCCCTTGCACCCGGCGAAGAAAAACCGGCAGTTGCCGAAACCCTTACAGAGGAACCGGCAGTGACCGGTTTGGATACCGAAGCTGCTATCGCCACAGCTCTTTATCTGTATTTCAATGATATGCACGATGAAGAGAGTGATGTGATCACAATGAAAAGGGTGTCCAGAACTTATTCGCCATGGAGCTCAAAATTTTACAGTATGAGGAATTTACGGTAATTTTACCTAAGCGGAATATCGACTTGATTATCTAAGAAAAACAATATGAAGAACTTCAAATTCTTAATAAAAGGGAAAAAATACGATGTGAGTATATTGTCCCATACCGGAAATGTAGCCAGGCTAAAGGTAAATGATGAGGATTACGTTGTTGAAATAGAACGTGAGACAAAGCCCGATAAGACTCCAATAGTTGCCAGGCCGGCTGTTCAAGAGCCTCCTAAGGAGATAGAAAAGAAAACGGGAGGACCGAAAACCGAGATAAAATCCCCTCTCCCGGGTATCATTGTAAGGGTATTTGTCAAACCGGGAGACAGTGTTACAAAGAATCAGGCTCTCTTTACCCTTGAAGCAATGAAAATGGAAAATGAGATAAAGGCAGAACGAGACGGTGTGATCTCGGAGGTAAAAGTTACTCCGGGACAGACCGTTATGCAGGATGAGGTGATAATGGAAATGAATTGATATTTATTAAAAACATCAATAATCCCCCGCATCATGGATAGTAATTGTGCTGTAACAGGAAATTCAGGTCCCAGGATAAGGTCCGACTGCCGGCTAAGCCTCTGTCTGAAAAATGAAGGCGGGATCACTTTTGATCTGAAATCAAAGGTGGAAACGCTTTATGGCGAATCCATCAGAAATCTGTGTTCCGAAATGCTCGGCTGTTTCGGGATTGCGAATGCTCATCTGGAAATAGATGATTCAGGAGCCCTTCCCTTTGTTATTATGGCCCGGCTCGAGGCAGCCGTGAAGAAACTTACCGGGATCAGGATAGACTTTCTGCCTGATTTTCCCGAAGAGTACAAATATTCTACCCTTCGCGATCGCTTCCGCTTTTCCAGACTTTATCTTCCGGGGAATAACCCAAGCCTTATGATAAATGCCGGGCTTCACTCAGCTGACGGGATCATTCTCGATCTGGAAGATTCCGTGGCCCCCGTAAGAAAGGATGAAGCAAGATTATTGGTCAGGAATGCACTGCGTCAACTCGATTTCAGAGGTGCGGAAAGAATGGTGAGAATAAATCAGGGAGAAAGGGGAATGGACGATCTTGATGCCCTTATTCCTCAGAATGTCAACCTTGTACTGATACCTAAATGTGAAAACCCTGAAAACGTACGTGAAGTTGCAGAGCGCATCAGGGATATCCTGGCAGAATCGGGCCTGACAAATCCGGTTTATCTAATGCCTATTATTGAAAGTGCTTTGGGAGTGGAGCTGGCGTTTGATATTGCCAGGGCGGATGAAAGCGTTGTTGCTATGGCTGTCGGACTGGAGGACCTGACAGCCGACATGGGAGTAAGAAGGACCAGGGAGGGTAACGAAACGCTTTACGCGAGAAACAGGATCGTGAATGCAGCAAAAGCCGCGGGAATCCAGCCCATCGATTCGGTTTTTCCTGACGTTGCCGATATGGAGGGACTCAGGAATAACGTTGCAGTTTCAAAAGCGCTTGGATTCGAGGGTATGGGCTGCATACACCCGCGACAGATAGCAGTGATACGCCAGGGATTTGCGCCCGAGACAGATGAAATCGAAAAATCTAAAAAGATTGTAATTGCTTATGAGGATGCTCTTTCAAAAGGCCTTGGCGTGGTTGCTCTCGGTTCAAAGATGATTGATCCTCCTGTAGTGACAAGAGCCCTGAGAACTATCGATCTGGCTGTTAAACTGGGCATTCTTGAACCCGGATGGAGAGATGAGTCTCCTGCTGAAGCATGATAACCAATTAAAAATCAATTATTATGTCTATTCCGACTGTGATCAATGCAGCCGGCAGGGCTGTCATGACAGAGCTAAACGGCAAACCTGCAATTCCTTTCAGGGGCGTCGGAAAATACAGGCCTTCAGGAAACAGGTACGGTCCACCAATACCGTCGTGTACCGACTTTCCGCCTGATGGAAACAAGGTTGTGACAACCCTCGAGGAAGCTCTTCTTCGCTGCGGAATCCGCGATGGGATGACCATCTCTACACATCATCACCTGAGAGATGGCGACCTTATCAGCAACAGGATCTTCGAAATAGCTTCGGTAATGGGTGTCAGGGATCTTGTCTGGTTCCCATCGGCGTCTTTTCCATGCAATGAACCTGTTATAAAATACCTGGAAGACGGGACGATAAACAGGATTGAAGGCAGTATGAACGGTCCTCTTGGCAGGTTTGTGTCGGAGGGCAGAATGAAGGGTACTGCCGTACTGAGATCGCACGGCGGACGGGTTCAGGCAATCCAGGACGGTGAGGTAAAAATTGATATTGCTGTTCTTGTTGCTCCCAGTTCCGATTCGTTCGGGAATGCAAGGGGAACAGGAGGCAACTCTGCATGCGGGGTGCTGGGTTATGCAAAAGCCGATGCAATGTATGCCGACAAGGTTATTGTAGTTACCGACAACCTTGTAGATATCCCTTGCTTACCAATGGAAATAGAAGGCAACTACGTGGATTATGTGGTAGTGGTCGATAAAATAGGAATACCCGAAAAAATTGTTTCGGGAACAACACAGATCACAAAAAGCCCCGACAGACTGCTGATTGCAGAACTAACCGCTGCCTTCCTTGAAAAATCAGGCATACTGAAAGACAATGTCAGGATGCAGGCAGGGGCAGGGGGCACCTCGCTGGCTATAGGGGTTTTTATTCATGAGATACTCAGGAAAAAGGGATGGAAGTCGAAGTTCGGCTTCGGAGGCAGTACCAGGTACATGGTGGAAATGCTTGAACAGGGACAGATGGAATACATCCTCGATGCTCAGGTTTTCGACCTTGAATCGGTTGAATCAGTCACCAGAAATCCGAAACATGTGTCTTATCCGGTTTTCAATGCCTATAATTATCATTCAAAGGGCAACCTGACATGCATGATGGATATAATGATACTTGGGGCCACGGAAGTTGATCTGAATTTTAACGGGAATGTGGTGACACATTCCGACGGTTACCTGCTTCACGGTATCGGAGGCTGGCAGAACTGCCTTCATGCACGGAATGTCATAATTCCCCTGCCTTTGTTCCGCGACAGGATACCTGTCATTGTTGACGAGGTTACCACACTGTGCGGCCCGGGAGAACTTATTGATGTAGTAATCACAGAACGGGGAATCGCCATCAATCCCCTCAGGAAAGATCTTATTGAAAGTGTACGGAACAGCGGACTTCCTTTAACCACTATTGAAAAACTGAAAGAGGAGGCAGAAAGGATATGCGGAAAACCTTCGAAGCCCGTGTTCGATGAGAAAATTGTTGCAGCAATAAAATGGGTGGATGGCACCATAATCGATACGGTACGAAAAATCAAAAAATAAAATTCTGTCATATGGGAAAGTATAAGTGTGATGTTTGCGGATTTGTCTACGATCCGGATAAGGGAGACCCCCGGTCAGGAATAGAGCCGGGAACCGATTTCAGCGACCTGCCGGATAACTATGTATGCCCTGTTTGCGGAGCAGGCAAGGATGAGTTCTTTGCCGTCGAATGAGGCCAGGGATATCAGTTTTTTATTCGTTGCTCATAGCGGGGATTCTGCCGATAACATCGACAAGAAGGTCCCAGAACATCTGGACGGTATCAATTTTTATCTTCTCTTCAGGTGTGTGTGCTCCTCTTATGGTCGGGCCAATTGATATCATATCTATACCGCTGAATTTCTCATAGATAAGACCGCATTCGAGGCCTGCATGTATTGCTTTTACAAGGGGTTTGCGGTCAAAGAGCTTCTCATACGATTCAGAAGTGATCTTCAGTATTTCTGATCCCGGATCAGGCTTCCAGCCGGGGTAACCATCCGAATGAACTACATTGGCACCGGCAAGTTTCAGGCATTCCCCTACAATGCCTGCAATTTCATGTTTCGACGACTCGACTGAACTCCGCTGTGTGGTCACTATCCTGATCCTGTTGTTACCGGCAAAGTTTACGGAAGCCAGGTTGCTGGAAGTCTCCACAAGGTCTTCCATATCCTTCGACCATGCAATAACACCATGAGGACAGCATTCCAGAGCTTTAATCAGCTTCTGCTGGCTTTCCCCGTCCATAACTGTTGGCGGTGTTTCGCATTCCTCAATGGCAAGCTTCAGATCCTTCTCCAGGTCGGCAAATTCATCTTTCAGCTTGAAAGAAAATTCCCCGATCCGGTCGATAATCTCCTGACTGTGGATACTTTCGGCAGCAATCACTGAAAAAGCTTCCCTCGGGATGGCGTTCCGGAGGTTGCCACCGCTGAAACTGCTTAGCTGTATTCCAAACTTCTTCGTGAGCTCGTCCAGAATACTGTTCATTATCTTCACTGAATTTCCGAATCCCTTGTGTATCTCATCACCGGAATGGCCACCGCGAAGACCTGTGAGTGAGATTTTGAAACCGCAGCTCCCTTTTCTGACCGGGACTCTCCTGTATGGCATGTCTCCGACAGTATCAATTCCTCCGGCGCATCCTATGTAGAGAATGCCTTCGTCCTCGGAATCGAGGTTGATATATGTCCTTCCTTCAAAAAAACCGGGTTGCAGGTTCATGGCACCTGTCATTCCCGATTCCTCATCAACAGTGAAGAGACATTCTATTTTTCCTGCCCTGACAGCCGGGTTGACCAGGATGGCAAGCTGTGTGGCAATGCCGATCCCGTCGTCAGCCCCGAGAGTGGTGCCTTTAGCTGCAACGTAGCCGTCGGTAATATACGGAATGATGGGATCGGTATGCCAGTTATGCGGATGATCGGCATTCTTTTCACCAACCATGTCCATATGGCTCTGCAGTACCACCGTCTTGCGGTTTTCCATTCCCGGTGAGGCCTTCCTGATGATAAGTATGTTCCCGGCCTGGTCTTCCTTTGATTCGAGTTTATGCAGTGATGCAAAATCAAGAAGATACTTTCTGATCTTGCCCTCGTTTTTGCTTAAACGAGGTATCCTGCAAATCTCCCCGAAATAAATCCAGATAGGCGCCGGACTTAATTGAGATAATGTACGCATGCTTTTTTTACTGGAGGTTAAACTATAAATATACTGATTTTTTCGTGTAATTAAGCTGAATTACAACAGAATTATATCAATTCTGATATACTTAATTTTCTTAAATTTACAGGATACTAAAACAATAACCGGCATATGGCAAAACGAACAATCGTTACCCTGCCCGGAGACGGCATCGGTAATATAGTTATGGAACAAGCTCTAAGAGTCCTTGATGCTTCAGGATTTGAAGCAGATTATGTAAATGGCGATATTGGCTGGGAACTCTGGCGCGGGGAAGGTAACCCTTTACCTCAGAGAACCCTTGACCTTATCAGCACTCACAGGATAGCTCTTTTTGGAGCCATAACCTCAAAGCCCAACGAAGAAGCAAAGGCTGAACTCGATCCTTCGCTGAGGGATAAAGGCTTTGTTTATTCAAGCCCCATTGTCGGGCTTAGACAGAAATTCAATCTCGATATTTGTGTCAGACCCTGCAGATCGTACAAGGGAAATCCGCTGAACTTCATAAGGAGGGGAAGGGGAGGGGCAATTGAAGAGCCCGTGGTCGATGTGGTAATCTTCCGGCAAAATACCGAAGGACTGTACTCGGGAGTGGAATGGACCAATCCTCCCCAACAGGTTCATCAGGCACTGATGACTCATCCTAAGTTCAGGTCAAATTATGGAAACGTACCTCCTGAGGAAATCTCAGTTTCAACAAGGATCTTTACCAGAAAAGCCACACAGCGGATACTTAACGCTGCCTTTGAACATGCAGTGAAATACGGATATAAATCGGTCACTGTCTGTGAAAAGCCAAATGTGATCAGGGAAACATCAGGCCTGATGTGGAAGATGGCGAAAGAGACACAGAAAAACTCCTTCCCCGGAATACAACTCCGTAATACAAATATTGATGCACAAATGATGTGGCTGACGAAAAACCCGGAAGATTACGGAGTGATTGTTGCCGGTAATATGTTCGGCGACATTGTTTCGGATGCTTTCGCCGGCCTTATAGGAGGACTTGGCTTTGCATGCAGCGCCCAGTTTTCGGAGGACGGAATAGCAGTTTTTGAACCAACACACGGATCAGCTCCGAAATATGCAGGATACGAAATCCCTATCGTCAACCCGATAGCAATGATAGAATCAGCATGCATGATGCTGGATTATATTGACGAAAAAGCCATTGCCGGAAGGATAAGAAATGCGGTAGCCCTGACGATAAGGGAAGGAAAGACCAAAACCTACGACATGATGAAGATGACAGGTTCGCCGGATGTGGTCAGGAATGGAGCGGCATCGACCATTGAAATGACTGATGCAATAATTTCAAATCTTTAATGAAAAGGAGGCGGCAAATGAACGATACAGTTTACAAACTCTGGCCCGAGCTCGAATGGATAAAAGACGACTCACTGAGAGAGAAGACCGCGAAAACATGGGAAACAGCTCTCGAAAAAAGTGTTCTGACGGCTGATGATCTTGATACTATCCCTTTCACGCTGCTCTGTGGACCCGACATGAAGGTTAGCTTTATGGAACACAAGAGGTGCGTGGTTCATGTAGCAAAAGCCTGCGGTGAGATGATGAATCAGTTTTTCGGCGATAACCTGAGGGTGAACATGGACGTCCTGATAGCAGGCGCCATCCTTGCCGATGTGGGCAAATTGCTTGAATATGAGCTGGATGAGAACGGAAAGGCCATCCAGGGCCGTTACGGGAAATACCTGCGACATCCTTTCTCGGGGGTTTCACTTGCAGAAGAATGCGGAGTACCGCCTGAGGTGTGCCATATAATAGCAGCTCATGCCAATGAGGGAGATCTTGTGAAACGGACAACAGAAGCCTATATCGTGCATCATGCCGATTTCATGACCTTTCTTCCGTTCAAAAGCAGGCTTGTTGTCTGAAAAATAAGGAGCTCTCTTTAGCCGAGCTTCATCTTCTCTATCTCCTCCATGTTCCACTCATTGCATACATCCTTTGCATTGGGAGTGTAGAGGTAGTCTATAAGATTCATGTAGCGGTCCATGATCTTGCCCCTGACTATTTTCATGGTAGAGTTCATAAGACCATTGTCTTCCGTGAATCCTTCTTCAAGGATGCCGATTGCGACGGGAAGCCATCTCTGCGGGAACATATGTCCGTATTTCCCGTTCGAACGGTATTCATTGACTTCATTCTCAAGAAGCATCGCTACGGCCCTTTTGCCATCATCGGAGTCGGCCGTGAGATTCTTTTCCTCGAGATATGACTTGAGAGCATGCTGATTCGGGACTACCAGAGCTACCGAATATGGCTTCTGGTTATTGTAAAGCATGCACTGATCGATATACTTCGACTGTTCCGAGATGGCCTCCTCGATTCCTTCAGGACTGAATTTCTCCCCGTCATCGGCAATCAGCAGGCTCTTGAACCGTCCAAGTACATAAAGGAATCCGTCATCCGTCATATAGCCCATGTCGCCGGTATACAGCCAGCCGTCCTTAATTGTCTCCCTTGTGGCTGCTTCATTTTTCCAGTAACCGTGCATGACATTGCCTCCCTTTATTACGATCTCACCTTTTTCTCCGACAGGGAGTTCATTCCCGTCATCGTCGCATATCTTAAGTTCCATATTGCTTACAAGAACACCCGAGGAACCTAGCCTGTGACGGGCAGCTGAGTTTGATGAGATGACAGGTGAGGCTTCACTCAAACCATATCCCTGATACATCGGGATGCCGATTGCATAAAAGAAGCGCTGGAGCTCTATGTCGAGCAACGCACCGCCGCCAATGAAATAATCAAGCTCCCCGCCGAAATTCTCACGTATCTTTTTAAACAGGATCTTGTCGTAAAGGTCTATCAGCGGTTTTTTAAGCCTCTGCAGGCCGCGACCCTTGTTCCATCCTTCCTTGTTATACGAATATGATATTCTCATGGCATGATTGAAAAGAATCTCCGTCATCCTGCCCTTTTCCTTAATGCCTTTTTCAATGTTCTTCCGGAAATTCTTTGCAATGGCCGGAACACTCATCAGAAGGTTGGGCTTGATCTCCCTAAGACAGACCGGCATGTTTCTGAGAGTTTCCATTGGAGTCCTTCCGGTTTTCACGGAGGCTACGCTGGCACCCTTGCCCATAAAGGCATATATGGCACAGGTGTGTCCGAATGAGTGATCCCACGGAAGAATCAGTAAAGTCTTGTAAAAAGATGGTATGTCCATCAGACTGTACGACTGGTAAACGTTGGTCACATAGTTGCTGTGAGTCAGAATAATTCCCTTGGGATCGGCTGTGGTGCCCGATGTATAGCATATATTGGCAAAATCAGAGGGTTTGACAGCTGAATGGATCTCATTGAACTTCTCACTGTTCCCGGGTAATTCAAGCCATTCCCTTCCTATTTTCCTGACTTCATTGAAATGAATCTCATTCTCTTCGTATTCCTCCTGGGTATCGAGATGTATTATCTTTTCAATGGTTTTGCATTCGCCTATAACAGGTTTGATCTTTGCCGCCTGTATCGAAGAGACAAGAACCATACGAGCTTCGGAATGATTGATTCTGAACTTGACCTCCTCAGTATTGAGCTTTACCGAAAGAGGGACATTTACAGCACCGGTATAGAGAATTCCAAGCTCACCGACTACCCAGTTGTTCCGTCCCTCGGATATCAGGCTCAGCCGGTCGCCCGGTTTTACTCCCATGGCAATAAGACCGGCTGCAAATTCATACACCTGCTTTCTGGTCTCACCATAGGTTGTTCCTTCATACTTGTCCTGGGGTTTCTCCCACAGATAAACGTTGCTTTCATATTTTTCAACACTCTCTTCGAAGAACTGAATTATTGATTTCATTCGATATATAATTTATTTTAATGGTCGGATGCCTGCCTGTCGGCAGACAGGGAACCGCACATGTTTGATAATTATATACATAAGTGTTTGTATATGCAATACATGTGGGTTTCATCATGAACGTGGTTTTATGTTATTATATATGTACTAACAATGTAATAACAACGTAATTACATTGTTAGACCTGGTGTTTCAGGAGCCTAATATACAAAATCATTTTAAATCATTTCCCTTTTTCAGGCAGCTAAAAAAGTTTTATCCTTTGGATTGGCTTTCAATATTTTGTATTTTTGAAGTTTTAGTTTTTAGCTTTAGCCCTGTGTTAATTAATCTTAATTATCGATTATGAGGCAAATTACGGTGTTTCTTCTGGCAGTATTGCTGGTTTTACCAGTGTCGTGTAAGAAAATAAAACAGAATGGTCTTTTCGGTAAGAAGGCCAGAAAGCTTGAGATCTTGCTTGCCCAGCAGGACAGCATAAGAGTTGCCGATTCCATCAAACGGGCTGAGAACCGGCAAAAGGCTATCGAGGAAGCCAGACTTGACAGTCTTTTAAGGGCTGAACAGGAAAAGGCAGCCTATGAGGCGCAAATGAAAAAGTACAATATTGTCGTAGGAAGTTTTTTAACTCCGGAATATGCCAGGGCCTGGGCGGAAGAATATGTAAAGATGGGCTATGATCCGCAAATAATCAGGATGACCGACAGCATGTTCGAGCTTGTTGTGGCTGAATCGCATGAGAAATACGCACGCGCGGCACAAAGGCTTGAACAGTTCCGTGATACGGTGGAGATAGATGCCTGGATTTATGTAAGGAGATAAGCTTCCGCTATCTGAATATAGTCGAATTCCTGTCGGGCCCCACGGATACTATAGTAATAGGTATTCCGGTCTGCTTTTCAATGAATTCAACATAATTCCTCAGATTAAGAGGCAGTTCGTTGTATTTCCTTATTCCTGTAATATCTTCCTGCCAGCCAGGAAGTTCAGTGTAGACTGGCTCAATAGCAGCATTGTTATCATAAGGTCTCTGATCAACGTCCTGGCCATTAACCCTGTATGAGCTGCAGACCTTTATTGTGCTGAAACCTGAGAGGATATCCGACTTCATCATGAAAAGTCTGGTAACGCCGTTAATCATTATGGCATATCTGAGTGCCGGAAGATCGAGCCAGCCGCATCTTCTTGGCCTTCCCGTGGTTGCACCGAATTCAGATCCTTTTTTCCTGAGCAGCTCTCCTGTTTCATCGTTCAGCTCGGTGGGGAAGGGACCGCTGCCCACCCTGGTGCAGTATGCCTTGAATATGCCGAATATTTCATCGATGGTCTTTGGAGAAACACCCAAACCGGTGCAGGCTCCTGCACTGATAGTGTTTGACGAGGTAACATAGGGGTAGGAACCAAAATCCAGGTCAAGCATCGTGCCCTGAGCTCCCTCGGCCAGTACTTTCCTGCCAGCCGACAACATATCGTTTATAAGGTATTCCGTGTTTTCAACGCGGAACTTTTTCAGAAGATCAATGCCGGCAAACCAGTCCTTTTCATATTTGCTGATATCGCTTTCGTATTCGAGCTGCCTGAGCAGTTCAAGGTGTCCTGAACTAAGCCCCTCATACATTTGCCTGAAATCCTTCAGCATTATATCGCCTGCTCGCAGACCGTTACGGCTCGTCTTGTCGGTGTACGTCGGTCCGATACCCTTCAGTGTTGACCCTATCTTTAAATGGCCTTTCTTTTGCTCGTAAGCAGCATCGAGCATCCTGTGCGTGGGAAGAATAAGGTTTGCCCTTGAAGAAATTACAAGCCTTTTGGTCAACTCTTCAAGCGGTATACCCAGATTATCAATCTCCTGACGGAAAACGGCAGGGTCAAGCACAACACCGTTCCCGATGATGTTGATCTTGCCCGGGTGGAATATACCCGACGGGATAAGATGCAGTATGTGCTTGATATTGTTGAATTCAAGCGAGTGACCGGCATTGGGTCCTCCCTGGAAACGGGCAATAATATCATAATCGGGACTCAGGGCATCCACAATCTTCCCCTTTCCTTCATCACCCCACTGAAGGCCAAGTAATATGTCAATCTTCATGATGTATCCTCAAAATTAAAATCACGGTTCCGAAGTTACAAAATAATCAATGCTTGTATCACGTTTATAATATTATGTTGATAAATGAGGAAAACTCATGCTACAGTTTTGTTTTACAGGCTAGATAAACTGATTAATTGGCTTAGAAAAATGAAACCCGCGTATATCAAATGTATAAACACATATTTATCTGATTTTCATTCATATGCTTTTTGCCGCTTGAGCGGGGTACAATCAAAACATTAAATTAAAACTATATTATGATGAAAAAAGTCGTTATTCTTCTTTTATTTTCAGCGTTTGCACTGAATTCATTCGCTCAAAGCGAAGTGACTGTTGCACCTGAAAAGAATGTACTGAAAGTAAATACATTGTCGCTCCTTGTTGGAACCGGCTCCATCTTCTACGAAAGGGAGATTTCGGACCTGGTGTCAGCTCAAATGGGAGTGGGTTATATGGGTTACACCCTGGGTAAAACGAAATTCAGTGGACTGATCCTTACTCCCGAATGCAAGTTTTATATCAGGAACAATGCGATTGACGGATTTTATTTCGCTCCCTACCTGAGATATAATAAGTTCGGTTATGAGTCCAAAGAAGGGGATAATGAGGGACAATACTCTTCTTATGGTGGTGGACTTGCCTTCGGAAGGCAATGGATCTTCAAAAAGGGATTCGTGATTGATTTCTTCTTCGGAGGCCATTACACCGATGGCAGTATAGATATTAAATCGGGTGGTGAGCCTGAGGATGTTACAAAAATTGAAGGCCTTAAGGTCAGGGTGGGTCTGGCGCTTGGTTTCGCATTTTAAGGATCAATTGTCTGATACAGAGAAAGGGGATATATCAATCCCCTTTTTTGGTTTCAGCCGGCTTGATATGCTTGCCATAGATATAGAGCGAATGGTACATCGGGGTGAACCCGTGTAGTTTGCACGCCGTACGGATAATCTCCAGTATCCTCGGATCGCAGAATTCAATGACTTTTCCGCTTTCAATATCTATAAGATGGTCATGCTGGCCGCACTGGTAAGCACGTTCGTACTGTGCAATGTTTTTTCCAAATTGATGCTTTACAACCAGATTGCAGTCGAGAAGCAGTTCGATGGTATTATACAGGGTAGCCCTGCTAACCCTGTATTTCTTGGTTTTCATGAAGATGTACAGTGATTCGACATCAAAGTGTCCCGTCCTTGAATAGATCTCGTCGAGAATTGCAAATCTTTCAGGTGTCTTCCTGTGCCCTCTCTCCTCAAGGTATTCGGTGAAAATCTGCTTGACTCTGGACCTCTTATCTTTTTCAGCCATTAATGTTATGGTATTTCCGAAAGTTTTATATAAAGTATGCACGTCGGAACAGGATTATCGCTGTTCTATTCCGAAAAGTCCTCTACACGGTTGATGCTGTCAATTCCCTTTACATTGGACAATTTCAGTATCAGGTTGTTAAGGTCTCGCGTGTGATGAACATAAAGGTCGATCGTACCCTCGAAGATACCATTCCTTACACTGAAATTGATATTGGTCATATTTACCTTCAGCTCGGATGAAATAATATTGGTAAGGTCATTTACCAGACCTATCCTGTCAACCCCGGTTATCTTTATCCTCGCCAGGAAGGACACCAGTTTATGAATGGTCCATCTGACCGGCAGTATCCTGTTACCTTCATTTGACATTATCCTGATTGCAGCAGGGCATTTAGGCTTGTGAATAACTATCGATCCTTTCGGGGAATGGTAGCCTATAACCTCATCTCCCGGGATAGGGTTGCAGCATTTGGCTATTTCATACGACTGACCGGCATTTTCAATGTTTTCCCTCAGCAGGAAAGGTGATGAAGGATCGATCTTTCCCTTTCTTGCCCCTTCTTCCTCTTTCTTATCTTTTTTTGAACCAAGGAGTTTCAGCTCCCAGTATTTTATTACATTCTTTGCAGGCGATTTCCTTATGATCTTTCTCAGGTTATCGAGGTTTACCGTTCCAAGTTCTATACCCGAATAGAGCTCGTCCTTATTTGGAATGTCATATGACTGCATCAGCTTTCTGAGGATTTCGGTGTTTGGCGACTCACCGATTTCTGCCAGTTTCTCCTCAAGGATTTGCATCCCTCTCTGAATCCTGTTGGTCGATTCGACCCTGAGCACACTCTTTATCGCTTCTTTCGCTTTTGATGTACAAACATATGAGAGCCATTCCCTTTCGGGTTTGGCAATATCGGATGTGATTATCTCAACCTGATCGCCGCTCATCAGTATGGTGTCGATCGGATTAAGCTTATGATTGATCTTGGCCCCGATGGCCTTGTTTCCGATCTCGGTGTGGATCTCATAGGCAAAATCGAGTGCCGATGCTCCTTTGGGCAGGCTGACAAGTGTTCCTTTTGGTGTGAAAACCATTATTTCGGAAGAGAAAAGATTCATTTTGAATTCATCCAGGAATTCAATCGGATTCTCGAGGGGATTCTCGAGCATAGATCTTATCTTCTTTATCCATTTGTCGAGCTCGGTTTCCGGCGTATTGTCTCCTTTGTACCTGTAGTGTGCGGCATAGCCCCTCTCTGCTATCTCATCCATTCTCCTGCTCCTGATCTGAACCTCTACCCAGTGACCTTCCGGTCCCATTACCGTTAAATGCAGAGCCTCGTAACCGTTGGGTTTTGGCCGGCTGACCCAGTCGCGGAGCCTGTCGGGCTTCGGAAGATAAGTGTCAGTGATTACCGAGTAGATATTCCAGCAGGTTGTCTTTTCGGGAATACCCGGCAGGGGATCAAATATGATTCTGACAGCCAGAACATCGTAAACCTCTTCGAAAGGCACATTCTTCGACTGCATTTTGGTCCATATGGAAAATATCGATTTCGGACGACCGGTTATTTCAAATTCCAGGCCCGATTCATTGAGCTTGTTTATAATGGGGAGACTGAATTTATTGATGAGTGAATAATACTTCTTTTCCCCAAGCCTCATCTTCGAGGCAATCTCCTCATAAATGCCGGGCTGGCGGTATTTGAAACTGAGATCTTCAAGCTCGCTCTTTATCGCGTACAGACCTATCCGGTTGGCGAGAGGAGCATATAGGAAAATGGTTTCACCCGCGACCTTCATCTTCTTGTGCTCGGGCATCGAATCAAGGGTCCGCATGTTATGAAGCCTGTCAGCTATTTTGATCAGTATCACCCTCAGGTCGTCGGAAAGGGTCAGAAGCATCCTTCTGAAGTTTTCTGCCTGCAACGACGAGGTGGTCCCCTTGTCGTAGGTTGAACTCGAGATCTTGGTCAGGCCGTCGATCAGCGTCGCTATTTTCGGTCCGAAATCCCTGTCAACATCCTCCAGCGTGTAATCAGTATCCTCCACGGCGTCATGAAGAAGAGCGGTGGCAATTGAACGGGCGCCCAGACCGATTTCCTGATTTACAATCTTTGCAACGGCAATGGGATGGATGATGTAGGGTTCACCCGATTTGCGCCTGAGATTCCAGTGAGCTTTGTTGGCAACGTTGAAAGCCTTTTCAATAAGCTCATGGTCGCCCGGTTCCCTGCATCTGACCATATTGTTTATCAGAGAATCGTATTCGGAATTAATGAGCTTAATGTCTTCCTCGTCAAATATGTCCTTGCTGCCCATAAAAACCATTATGTCTTTTATGCCGGATACAAATATAACGTTATTGAGCTAAAATGGTACTGATTGATTGTTTCACAAGGCCTGTCATGGAATCACTTTCTCCTTACAACAGTAATAGTACCAGTTCTGTCAATGCTTAAGCCCGATGGTGTTGTCACCCTCAGAAACCACATGTATACATCCTGGGCCACTGGTGAACCGCCCGAGGTCCCGTCCCACGATTCTGTATGGTCGGATGTCTCAAAAACGACCTTCCTCCTCCTGTCGGAGATTGTCAGACGGTATTCTGCCGGAGTGAAGGTCATAACAGGCCTGAACAGATCGTTTATTCCATCGCCGTCGGGGGTGAAAACGTTTGGCAGGGTTACAAGCTCCTCAATGGTCGTGCATGCATTCCCTGAAACTGATTCACCATTAATTCCGTGTGGATTTCCTGTTTCGGTAGCCCTTATTTTGAAACATAGTTCGTCCTTCTTCAGTTCATGCATGATTTCAGGTATGCTTATGACATAAAGCGTGTCGTCAGGACTTACAGTAGCTTCATATTCAAAGCCCTTTCCCTTGTCGGCAAGGATGGTCCAGGATGAAACAGATCCTAACCACTGGCGGTATCTGTTCCAGTTAAGGATGATTTCGTTGCCCGTGTTGGTCAACGAGAGCTTCAGGCTTGACGCGGTATTTGAGGTAAGGGCATATTCCCTGCAAACAACTGCAGAAAGCCGGTAAAAGTTAATCTCATCAGTACGGGCAGACCTGTCTGTATATGAAAGCGACTCTGTATCGCCTCCGGTGAAAAGCTCAATCTGCTGATACGGTCCTGAATATCCTGTCCTTCTCTCCAGGGCGAATGTATCTATATCCGAGGAAGAATCAATATGGAATGATAACTCAATTTCACCGTCATCAGTCACAGTTGCATAGTCGGCATTGATCCATCGCGGAAGAGTTGTAAGGCTGGCAACGGCTGATGTCGGGTTGGATGAGGAAGATTGGCCGTTCTCAAGAACAGCCTTTATGATGAAATCATACCTGCTGCCTTCAGTGATGCTGCCAAGGCTTATTCCGTTTTCATTGCTTCCTGCTGATTCCGCAAGGTAGTATGGACCGGAATTTTCCGAAACCATAACATCATACCGCAGAACTTCATAAGGGAATGATTTGTATGATGTCCAGGATACCCCGATCAGATTGTTGCATGGATCAGGATTGGCCATGGAATAAACGGTGCATAATACGTTTGATAGCCGGCTTATATTCCTCGAAACATCAAATGCTGCTATTACATAGCATTCCTGCCTGCTTTCCGACCAGGGATTCCTGAAAGAATAACTTGTAGCCGAGATATTAAAAACAGAATCGATAATATATCCCTCTCCGTTCCTAAAATTGTATACAGCATAGCCTGCAAGGTCGGGTTCAGTATTTGAGGTCCATAACAATTCGGTATAGCCGTTATCCTTGTTTATTGTTGCAAAAAGCAAAGTCGGGGCAGCCGGTGCTTCCTCGTCGTCCTGACCGTATCCCGGCAAACAGGGAAGGATAATCAGAAAGAGCAGTATATGTATTTGTCTGAACTTCATTATCCCGCGGTAATCTCGTATAAATCCTCAATGTTGTAGTAAGTGTTTGCCAGCTGCAGAACTTCTTCGGGGGTTATAGTCCTGATGGTATGCATCATTTTGGAGAAATAACTCATGTCGAGGCCGAATTCCCACGCCGATCTGAAGCTTTCCGCGATTGCCATCGGCCCGTCGAACGATCTTACAAGCTCTCCGGCCATATAGTTGCCAACGACTTCCATCTCATCGGCCGCAACCGGTTTTTGCATCAGCAGCTTTATTTCCTTCTTTATCTCTTCAACAGCCTTTGAACTGTTTTCCCGGCCTACTTCGGTCGAGATCATCCACAATCCTGATTTGTCGAATGACGACACGATAGAGTGAATCCCGTAAGTATAACCTTTATCCTCCCTGAGGTTTTTCATCAGTCGCGACCCGAAATACCCTCCCAGGGTCACATTCAGGAATTTCAGCCCGTGATAATCGGGATGCCGCTTGTTTATTGTGGCTGATCCTATCCTGACAGCTGTCTGAACAGCACCCTTCTTACTGATATGATCCTTTTTCACTGATAAACCCTCAATCGGGCTTTCAGCAGCAGGGCTTTGAATTTTCTCGGATCTGAGGTGGCCGAAGTGTTTTTCCATTGAAGTTACAGCAGAATCGGGTATTCTGCCTGAAACGATTACAGCCATATCTTCCGGCCGGTAGAAGTTACCGTGGAAATCCCTTAATATTGAAGGACTCAGACCTTCGAAGTCAGCTTCAGCTACCTGTCGGCCATAGGGATGTGCCGGTCCGAAAACAGATTCAAGAAACCGGTCGCCGGCAATCTTCTGAACCTTTTCCCTGTTGATCCTGTACCAGTTAAGCCTTTTCATCATCAGCTTTTCAAGCTCTGTTCCCGGAAAAACAGGCCTGAAGAGAATCTCGGCGAATAGTTCCATTGCCTTTTCAAAATACCTGCTGAGGAAATAGGCAGTCAGGCTTGCCGTGTCCCTTTCAGCCTGTAGATTCAGAAAAATCCCGTAATAATCTAGCGTTTCGTTTATCTCTTCCGCCGTATAATTGACTGAGCCTTCAGTGAGCATCATGTTCGCGGTACTTGCCAGAAGAGGACGGCTTTCCTTTATTATTCCTGCCCTGAAAACACACTCAAACCTGATAACGTCTTCCGTGCCGGCTTCAATTATGTAAACCGGAACTCCGTTGCCCAGGGTCAGCGACTTTAAAGGGATGTCAATTTGTGCATCAAAAGGATGCAGGGGGGGCTGTGTTCTCCGGAAACTGCTCATTTGCCTTTCTTTTTTGATGCAATGTAATACAGGGTGGAACAATTTGCCGGATTCAGATACCTGTCTGCCGCATCCCTTATCATTGTTTTACTTACTGCCCTGTAAGCCTCCACCTCGCTGTTGATCCCGGAGGCATCGCCAAGCAATTCAAACACCGACAGCTTGAGCGCCTTGTTCAGTATGCCTGTATTTGAAAGCACTGCAGATGATTCATACCTGTTCTTTACCTTCTCGAGCTCATAGTCGGCAGGGTCTGTGTCCTTGAGCTCCTGAATAACCTGAACAACAGCCTTTTCAGCTGTCTCAGGATCAATGCCCTTCATGATTTTCCCGCTTACGATTACAAGTCCGGGATCAATATCTGAAGTGATATATGCATTTATCTCACTGAAAAGATTAAGGTCTCTTACGAGCCGGTTGTAAAGCCGGCCTGATTCACCGCCGGCAAGCAGATCGGTAATAACATCCATGGTATGAAAACCCGGATCTGAGCGCGGTCCCATATGCCAGGCCTTGTAAAGGGCGTCGGCAGGAAGATTCCTTTCAACAGTATGTCTTCTTTCCCCGGTTTGTTCGGGCTCGGCAGGAAGATTCCTGACATACTCTTCACCTGCTGGAATGGAGCCGAACCACTTCAGGGCCAGCTCGTATGCCCTGCCGGGCGTAATGTTGCCCGAAAGCGTTACAATAGCTTTCCCGGGATTGTAATGCCTGTCGAAGAAGCGACGTACATCCTCAACGACTATCCTTTCTATATGAGCGGGTTCCATCCCTATTGTCGGCCAGCGGTATGGATGCCTTTTGTATGCCAGGGGCCTGAGATGGAGCATTGCATCACCATAAGGCTGATTGAGATACCTTTGCTTGAATTCTTCTATTACAACGTTTTTCTGGATTTCCAGTTTCCCTTCCGTGAAATCCGGGGCAAGCATCCTGTCGGATTCAAGCCAGAAGGCTGTTTCTACATTCGCCGCCGGTAGAGTGATGTAATAGTTGGTTATGTCGTTATTGGTGAATGCATTGTTTTCTCCTCCTGCAAGCTGGAGCGGAAGATCATATTCCCGGATATTCTCGGTACCGCAATACATGAGGTGTTCAAGAAGATGAGCCATTCCGGTTAGCGATGAATCCTCATCCCTCGAACCTGCATCATATAAAATATTCATGGCAACCAGTGGCGTCGACCGATCTTCATTCACAATCAACCTTAATCCGTTTTCCAGCCTGTAACTCCTGAAATCTACCATCACCGGGATTTTTGGAAACAGACAAACTTAATTAAAAAACACAGACGCTATGTTAATGTTTTTATCTTTGCATGGCTATGTCGGTTATGAAATCTTTAAGAAGAATCTTTTCAGAAAAGATAGCTGAAATCGATCAGACGAGGCTCGTGTATCTGCTCAGCCTCGTAGTGGGTCTGATCAGTTCACTTGCTGCAGCAGTCCTCAAGAATTCCATCCATTATACAGGGAAGATACTTACCGGCGGTATCACACCGGAGTCGGGCAGCTATCACTATTTTATATATCCAATCCTAGGAATATTTCTGACCGCTTTGTTCGTGAAGTATATTGTGAAGGACAATATAGAGCACGGTGTAAGCAGGGTGCTTCATGCTATTTCGAGAAAGAAAAGCAGGATAAAAAGCCATAACAACTGGACTTCCCTTCTTGCATCCACGGTCACAATAGGGTTTGGAGGCTCGGTCGGGGCAGAGGCTCCCATAGTACTTACCGGCTCTTCAATAGGATCAACTGTAGGAAGGTATTTCGGTCTGAATTACAGATACGTTACCCTGCTTATCGGGTGCGGGGCAGCCGGTGCAGTGTCAGGAATATTCAAGGCTCCCATAGCGGGAATCGTATTTACCCTTGAGGTACTTCTCCTTGATCTGACTATGTCGTCAATTGTGCCGCTGCTTATATCATCGGTCACCGCGGCCACCGTTGCATGGTTCCTGATGGGCGATGAAGTACTCCTTTCCTTTACAATAACGGGTCCGTTAAATATGCAGAACATCCCCTGGTACCTTCTTCTGGGGGTGATAACAGGACTTGTTTCGGTTTACTTTACACGCCTTACTTTGTTTATTGAAGCACGATACAAGAAAATCAGGAATATGTATATAAGAATTTTGTCCGGAGGACTTGTCGTAGGAATCCTGGTCTTTCTTTTTCCTGCATTTTACGGTGAAGGCTACGATGCAATAATGCTACTCCTTAAAGGGGAATCAGTGTCATTGTTCCAGAATTCACTGTTTTCCAGGCTGGGAAGCGGATACCTGGTGTTTATTCTTTTTTTCCTGTGCCTTATCCTCCTGAAGGTTGTTGCCAGCAGTTCTACCACGGGTGCGGGAGGCGTGGGCGGAATATTTGCACCGACTCTGTTTCTTGGCGGCATGACCGGCTTCCTGACCGCAAGTATTCTGAACGAGTTTGCCCTGATCGACCTTCCCGACAACCGCTTTGTACTCGTCGGTATGGCAGGAACAATGTCTGCAGTAATGCATGCACCCCTGACAGCAATCTTTCTTATTGCTGAAATAACAGGCGGCTATTCACTGCTCATACCCCTGATCATCACATCAACCATTGCCTATATTACCATCAAGGGCTTTGAGCGCCATTCAATATACCATATCCAGCTCGCTGAAAGAGGCGAACTGATAACTCACGACAAGAATCAGGCGGTTCTTACAATGATGGACTGGAAAAAGGAAATAGAAAGGGACCTGATTACCGTTCACGCTTCCGACAACCTGGGAGAACTGGTTAAAACCATTTCAAAATCAACAAGGAATATCTTTCCTGTTGTTGATGAATACAATATCTTTCAGGGAGTTGTTCATCTTGATGACGTCAGGGAGATAATGTTCAATAGCGATCTGTATGATACAGTGAAGGTTAGAGAGTTGATGACCATTCCTCCCGTATACCTCGATCTGGAAGAAAAAGTTGAAACGGTTATGGATGCATTTACAAAATCAGATGTCTGGAACCTGCCTGTTCTTGATAAGGGCTATTACGTGGGCTTCGTTTCCAAATCAAGGATATTCGGTACATACCGTGATTTGCTGGTCCAGTTTTCAGGAGAATAAGCCGGAAAACAGTCTTTTTCCGGACGATATTTCATACCGTTTTTTTTGATGAATTATCATTTTGGCTGTATCCTAATTGCATTATATTTGCCGACTGAAACGGGTTTTGCCTGCCGGCTCAGGTCGCGTACCTGATATGTGGCTATGTCATAACTTGTTATACAACTATTATCATGAGAGACGATTTGATATTTAATCTTATTGAGAGAGAACATCAGAGGCAGTTGACCGGCCTTGAGCTTATTGCTTCGGAAAACTTTGTCAGCCCCCAGGTCCTTGAGGCTATGGGTTCGGTGCTTACCAACAAGTATGCAGAGGGTTATCCTGAAAACAGGTATTACGGCGGATGCGAGATCGTGGATCTGGTTGAACAGCTTGCCATCGACAGGCTGAAAAAGCTCTTCGGCGCCGAATATGCAAATGTCCAACCACATTCGGGAGCACAGGCCAATATGGCCGTTTTCTTCACGATAATGAAGCCCGGTGATACATTCATGGGTTTGAACCTTGCCCATGGAGGGCATCTTTCACACGGATCCCCGGTGAATTCATCAGGAATTCTGTACAGACCGGTGGCCTACAGCGTAAAGGAAGAAGATGGTCTGGTCGATTATGATATGATGGAAGAACTTGCCCATAAGGAAAAGCCCAAAATGATAATTGGCGGCGCTTCAGCCTATTCCCGTGACTGGGACTATGAAAGAATAAGGAAAATTGCCGATGCCGTTGGCGCGATGTTTCTCGTTGATATGGCCCATCCGGCAGGCCTGATCGCTGCAGGGCTGCTGAACAATCCACTGAAATATGCACATATTGTCACTTCTACAACTCATAAGACACTGAGAGGTCCCAGAGGTGGAATTATACTCATGGGAAAGGATTTTGTCAACCCCTGGGGTATTACTACACCCAAAGGCGAACTGAAGATGATGTCGTCGCTTCTGAACTCGGCAGTCTTCCCGGGAATTCAGGGCGGTCCGCTTGAACATGTTATTGCAGCAAAGGCTGTCGCTTTTATGGAAGCGCTAAGACCTGAATTCAAAACCTACCAGGCGCAGGTAAAGAAAAACGCCGCAGCGATGGCTGAAGCTTTTGTTGACCTTGGTTACAAGGTAATTTCAAATGGCACCGACAACCACCTGCTGCTTATCGACCTGAGAACCAAATTCCCGGAACTTTCAGGCAAGAAGGCTGAGAAAGCTCTTGTCCTCTCTCATATAACTGTAAATAAAAACATGGTGCCTTTCGACTCAAGGTCTCCGTTCCTGACATCCGGACTCAGGGTGGGGACACCGGCTATTACAACCAGGGGAATGAAGGAAGAGCACATGCCGGTTATTGTAGAAATGATAGATGAAGTACTATCACACATTGATGATGAAAAAACAATCCTTGCCGTGGGCGACAAGGTAAGGGAACTGATGAAGCCATTCCCGCTTTTCAGCTGACTATCTCAGTACAAAATTATAGGTGATTGTGCCCTTTTGTATCGCGGGAGCGTCGGGTTTAGCTTCAAATTTTGTTTTTAGGGCAGCTTGCTTTGCAACATTCAGGAGGTATTCGTCGAGGATGTCAGTACCTTTGTATCCGGGTATGGCATTAGTTACTTTTCCTGACCTGTCGACGCTGACTTCCACCACAACCCTGCCGGCTTTCTGGTACTTATATTCCGGTTTCACAAGCGACTGAACTCCCCTTCCCTCAAGTGAGTAGGAAACTCCCTGATTGCCCAGTCCGCCGCCTTCACCCCTGTTCTGTGAGTCAACTGATCCGGTAGGTACTCCCTGGTTACCGGCTCCGCCCGCCACACCTTCACTGGTGCTTGTTGTTCCTGCATTTTTTGAGCCCGCCAGAGCCTCACGGGTTTTATTCCTGATATCTGCCTCCCTCTTCTGTTCAGCCTCTATCCTTCTTCTTTCAGCTTCCTCGGCTTCCTTTTTCAATCTCTCGGCTTCCCTTTGCTCCCTCAGTTTTCTGTCGGCTTCAATCTTCTCAAGTCTTTTTCTTTCAGTTTCGGGATCCACTTTTTTAACTTCCGGGGCATCCTCGAAATTCTGAGTAAGAATCGGTTCTTCGTTCTGGATGTTCTGTGCAATGGGAGGAGGTGGAGGAGAAGCGGGCTCAACCTCAACCGGCGGGGCCGATGGTTCAATAAACCCGAGTCCGGTCTCGTCGAGACCGAAATTAACAAGTATCCCCTCTTCTGTTTCAGGCGGTTCCTTGGGAGTAAAGGCAATAATGATCAATAGCAGCATTGTAACCAGCGCCGTGATGCATGTGCCGATTATCCCCTTCTTCCTTTCATTTGGAAGGTACCTTAAACTGTTATTTGGGTGAGGTTGCAATTATCAGTTTGTAATTATTTGCCTGGGCAATGTTAAGTACTGCTACAACTGTCTCGAAAGGTACACTTTTATCCGCGTGAAGCGAAATATATGTTTCGGGATTTGCTCCCAGCTTTTCTTTAAGGAGAGCTTCCATTGTCTCAAGGGTTACAGGCTGCTGTTCGAGATAATACTTCTGATCAGCAGTTATTGAGATGGTTGTCTGAGGCTTTGCCGAAGTCTGTGTACTTCCTTTCGGCAAAAGCAGCTTGAGGGCGGTGGGATGCACAAGCGTCGACGAAAGCATGAAAAAGATGAGAAGGTTGAAAATGACATCCGTCATTCCTACCGCGCTGAAATTGATACTGATCTTATTTCTTTGGGATAATGCCATGTCAACGACCTGATTTTAGCGGTTCATTCAAAATATCCAGAAACTCAGTCATGGTGGCTTCCAGGTTGAATACAACCTTTTCTGTTCTAACCACCAGCGTGTTGTAGGCAAAATACCCGAGTATGCCTACGATCAGACCGGCAACAGTGGTTATAAGAGCGGTATAGATACCTCCCGACATAATGGAAATATCTATATTGTTTCCGGCCTGTTCCATGTTGTAGAACGACTTAACCATCCCGATAACCGTTCCGAGAAAGCCAAGCATTGGTTCAGCACCTGCTATTGTTGCCAGGGTTGGAAAGCCCCTTTCAAGCTTCGATATCTCCAGCTTGCCTACATTCTCTATGGCTGTCGATATATCTTGAAGCGACCTGCCCAGTCGGCTAATGCCCTTCTCAACCATCCGGGCAGAAGGTGAATCTGTCGATTTGCACAGCGCTATGGCGGCATCTATCTTACCGTCATGTATATAGTCCTTGATCCTGTTCATGAAATTGAAATCCTGCTTTGATGCCTTTTTTATCACATATAACCTCTCTATGAAGATGTATGTGGCAACAAGGAACAGCAGTACGATCGGGATCATAACCCATCCTCCCTTGATCGCGAAATCCAGGAGTGTCAGCTTCTCAGCGGCCATTGTCGTGGCTTCCTGTCCCTCCTGCATAAGTAATTGTAGAAATCCCATATTTCTCCTGTTATTAATTTATTATAAATGAAATAATTATATGTTATATATTCTCAGTCATGCGGGCGAATATATTAAAAAACGGAAAACCGGCATAGTCTATTATTGTGTGTTAATAACAATATTTCAATATTTATCAACTCTTATTCCCGTATTCCTACTTCCTCTTCTTTTCTGAACTCAACAGGGGGTTTTCTCCTGAAGAGGTCCCTGAATCTGTTGAAATCCTGCCTGAGCGAGAAGCCAAGTCCCTGCGTGTACGGAGCTCCCTTACCGGTGTAGGGATTGTTGTAGCGGTTGAATACCTTGAATCTCAGTTTCTCGGTCAGCCTGTACTCTATGTCGAAATCACCTATAAGCGGTGTTTCTTCGGTTTCGGTGCCGCTTCTTACATCGAAGTTTCCGTTTATAGTCACCCTGTCATTGAGCAACTGGGTTGAAAGCGCCACCTGGAGCTGTTGCGAGCTTAAGTCCTTCGTTCCGGGTGTATAGAGGAAGCCTATGTCAAAGTCGTTGCTGATCTGCGAAAGCCAGTTACTCAACTGGTTGGAAAGCATTTCCGTGGTAGTCACTGCCATGGCCGAGGTTCCGGTGCCGGTTACCCCCGATGATGCACGGTACGACGGATCGGCATAAAAACTGTTCATGACAAGAAGATAGATGAACTGTTTGCTCTTTTCTTCTTCAGTGGTTATGGCATTCCTCAAATATGTCCTGGTCTCTTCATCGGCATTCGGAAGATAGATATTGAATCCAACGACAGGGTTGAAAAGGTTCCCCGTCAGATTAAGCTGAGGCTCTACCGGGATCCTGGCTTCATACCTCGGATCCTGCAGTATCGGGAAGAGAATGGGCGAGAGGGAAGTCTTTATG
>JAAYQC010000166.1 GCA_012519515.1 Bacteroidales bacterium
CCCGCCAGTACCGACAAGACGGCAGTCCCATGGTTATGAAAGTCATATACATATTCATTATTGTTCACAAAATCATATGTCCCTTTAATTCCCTTTCTGTCCCGGAGATGATCAAGCGCGGGAATAATGCCTGCATTGGAGAATCCTCCGTCGATTACTGCAATAAGGATTCCTTTTCCGCTGAAGTTTGAATTGTGAACACTTATCCCGTTTATCATCGACAATGGATTGTTGTAGGGTGGCTGGTCACTCAGATTAAAAACAATCTCATTTTTACGTGTTTCTCCTTTGGCTTCCGGCCTTTTAACGATTTCAACCTTCTTCACGAAGGGCAGTTGTATCAGTTCTCCGGTTTCAAAAGGATCCGGTGATTTGAACAATGCAGTATTCATCCACTTCGAAGTGCAGTGAAAGCTTAGTCCCATGGACCTGATTCGGTCAATGTAGCCTTTCCATACGGGAATATCCCTGAAATCAAGTACTTCAATCCCTGCTTTGTTTCTGCGTTCAATTGCTTTTCCGGAAAGGAGGTCTTCAGGGGCAAAACCGGAGATTTCATTTTCTCCCTTGTCGGTTAAATGGATGCGGTAGAAATAATTCCAGATCTTTTCCTGACATTTGACCGGCTGACCTGCGATGAGTATCAGAGCAGTGAATAAAAACTTCATTATGGCAGGATCTGTTAATCTCCTTACCATATTTCTCCCGTTTTTTCAGGATCGGCAATATTGACTTTATTCCTTTCGAGTGAATCAATGTATTCTGATTCATAAATATCGATGCTGCGGTTATCTGGGATGCCGGCGCTGTAATTGGTCATGAATCTCCGGTTTCCGTTCTTCCCGTAGATTATCCACTGGCCTTCTCTCAGGTTGTTTTTGTATTGTCCCTTCATTTCCGGCTTTCCGTTTTCATGAAAGGCTTCAAAGCTGCCGTTTATTTTTCCGTTTTCATAGTTTGTCCTGAGCATCAGGTTTCCGTCAGGGTAGTATTTAAGGCATTCGCCGTGTCTGAGGTCATTCCTGTACATGATTTTTTCGGCTACCTTTCCGTCGGGGTAATAATTCAGTGTCAGGCCGTTCTTCCTGTTTTCCAGGTATTCTGTCTCGCTTATCAGCAGATCTTTTTCAGTGAATGAGAAGAAGCGCCATTTGCCTTCTTTCAGCTGGTTGACATACTTCCCGGCTGAGGCCGGAAGTCCGTTGGAGTAGTAAAGTACAGCTTCAGCTTCAGTTCCCTCATTGCTGAAAGTCATCAGTGATTTAAGCGTTCCGTCTTCGTAGTATCTCCTGAATTCGCCCTCGGGCTTATCATTGCTGAATTCTCCTTCATACATCATTTTCCCGTTGGGATAATACTTTATCCACCTTCCCTGCTTTTTTCCGTCAGGGTCGCTTTTGTTTATATCCTGCCCCTGTATTGCGGTAAAGTGCAGCAAAGTCAGTATCATTAAGAAGAATGCAGCAATACTTTGTTTCATGGAAACCCGGTTGATCTCCCGCAAAAGTACAAAAAAAGAGGCTGAAATGGATTCAGCCTCCTGCAATTTATCACAGTTCGTGTCTTACTTGACCTCTTCAAAATCAACGTCGGTGACTTCATCGTTACCCGACTGTTCGGGGCCGGGTTGGGATGTTGTCTGCCCTGTATTCTGGGCGGTCTTGTACATCTCCTCCGAAGCTGCCTGCCAAACGCCGTTCAGTTCGGCAAGAGCGGTGTCGATGGCTGCAACATCCTGTGCTTTGTGAGCTTCCTTGAGTTTTGAAAGAGCGCTTTCAATAGCGGCCTTTTTATCAGACGGTATCTTGTCACCGAATTCCTTAAGTTGTTTTTCGGTTGAGAATATCATGCTGTCGGCACTGTTAATCTTGTCAACCTTCTCCCTGGCAAGTTTGTCAGCTTCGGCATTTGCCCTGGCTTCTTCCCTCATCCTTTTTATCTCGTCATCGCTCAGTCCGGATGAAGCTTCGATCCTTATCCTCTGTTCCTTTCCTGTTCCCCTGTCCTTGGCAGCTACGTGGAGGATGCCGTTTGCGTCAATGTCGAATGTGACCTCTATCTGGGGCACCCCTCTGGGGGCCGGCGGAATTCCGTCAAGATGAAAACGTCCGATAGTCTTGTTTCCTGTAGCCATTGGTCTTTCGCCCTGAAGGACATGGATTTCCACCGAAGGCTGGCTGTCGGCTGCAGTTGTGAAAACCTCAGTCTTTTTTGTTGGTATGGTAGTATTCGCTTCAATAAGTTTTGTCATCACGCCGCCCATGGTCTCAATTCCGAGCGACAGGGGAGTAACGTCGAGAAGCAGAACATCCTTTACCTCTCCGGTAAGAACTCCGCCCTGAATGGCGGCGCCCACTGCAACCACCTCATCCGGATTGACACCCTTTGAAGGAGTTTTGCCGAAGAATTTTTCAACAAGCTGCTGTATGGCAGGGATTCTTGTTGATCCTCCTACAAGCAGAATCTCGTCAATTTCTGATGCCTTGAGACCCGAATCGGCAAGAGCTTTCTTGCAAGGTCCGAGACAGGCCTGTATAAGGCTGTCGCTAAGCTTTTCAAAATGAGCCCTGGTGAGTGTCTTGACAAGGTGCTTTGGAATTCCGTCAACCGGCATTATATAAGGCAGGTTAATCTCGGTAGTCGTTGTACTCGACAGTTCTATCTTTGCCTTTTCGGCAGCCTCTTTCAGTCTTTGGAGAGCCATTGGGTCTTTCCTCAGGTCAACACCTTCATCTTTAATAAACTCTTCAGCCAGCCAGTCAATTATTTTCTGGTCGAAGTCATCACCACCCAGGTGTGTGTCGCCATTGGTCGATTTCACTTCGAAGACACCGTCACCGAGTTCGAGTATGGATATATCAAAAGTACCACCGCCAAGATCAAAAACAGCGATCTCGAGGTCCTGCGATTTTTTGTCAAGTCCGTAGGCAAGTGAAGCAGCCGTAGGTTCATTTATAATCCTTTTTACAGTCAGTCCGGCGATTTCTCCTGCCTCTTTAGTGGCCTGGCGCTGGGAATCGCTGAAATATGCCGGAACTGTGATCACAGCCTCGGTAACTTCCTGTCCAAGATAGTCCTCTGCTGTCTTTTTCATTTTCTGAAGAACCATTGCAGAGATTTCCTGGGGAGAATATAACCTGTTGTCGATCTTTACCCTTGGTGTGTTGTTGTCACCCCTTGCAACATTGAAAGTTACGCGATTGATTTCGGTATTGACCTTGTCATAGGTTTCCCCCATGAACCGCTTGATTGAGTCAACGGTCTTTTCTGCATTGGTGATGGCCTGACGTTTTGCAGGATCTCCTACCTTACGTTCACCATTATCAACAAATGCAACTATCGAAGGCGTAGTCCTTTTACCTTCACTGTTAGGGATCACTACAGGCTCATTCCCTTCCATTACGGCAACGCATGAGTTTGTTGTTCCCAGATCAATTCCTATTATTTTTCCCATTTTTCGATTTTTAGATATTTCAATTATTGACTCCCTAAACTGCAATGATTATGCCACAGCCATAACATGGAAAATTTATGAAAATATGGCACTCGCAGAGCTGAAGAGCCTGACTGAAGTGACAAAAAGACATACTGATTTCAAAAGACATGACATGACAAAACATTTCCTCTGTCATTCCCTTTCTCTGATGTAATTTCGTAGCTTTAACCCCGGGTTCAGTTCTGTATACAGCCATGCTCAATGCTCTATGACGGGGATTGGCGTCCAGACTGAGACAGATGTTAATTTTGTTGGCGATCCTGCATCGAATATGACTCAGTGCAGGATGATTTTCCCAGCTAAAGGAACAAAACTAAAGCGCTTTGAATGTTAGAAATTTTATTTGAAGATAATCATCTTATAGCCGTCCTTAAGAAACCTACCGATCTTTCGCAGGGTGACCGTACGGGGGATGAAGCAATCGATGCGGCCGTAAAAAATTACATAGCCTTGAAATACAAAAAGCCCGGAGCTGTTTTTCTCGGGCTTATTCACCGTCTCGACAGGCCTGCAGGCGGTGTTCTGCTTTTTGCCCGTACTTCCAAGGCTCTTGGACGGATGAATGAGATTTTTCGCACCCGCGAGGTCAGGAAGACATACCTTGCAATCGTTGGGGAAAGGCCTCCGGAGGATGAGGATACACTGACACATTTTCTTAAAAAGAATGAAAAGCAGAACAAAACCTATGTATACGACAGCGAGGTGAAAGGATCAAAGAAGGCAAGTATGAGCTATCGTCTTGCAGGAAGATCCAGGAGATTCTTTCTTCTCGAAGTTGAGCTGCACACCGGCAGGCATCATCAGATAAGGGCGCAGCTTGCAAAGATCGGATGTCCGATAAAAGGCGACCTGAAATACGGTTATTCAAGGTCAAACGAGGATGGCAGTATCTGTCTCCTGGCCAGGAGACTTGAATTTATTCACCCTGTAAAAAAGGAAAAGGTCATCATAACCGCTCCTCTTCCGGAAGGGGATGCATGGAAACTTTTCAGGAATGTTGAAGTATAAAAAAATGAGCCGGATTTCCGGCTCATCTTCTTCTGTCATGAAAGCAATAACTCCTGTCCTTGTTCCCTTGTAATTCTCCTGTGGGATACCCTTCTTAATTCTTAACCAATGCAAAGGTAAGCAGCTTCTGCTTAAACAGAGTTAAAATCAGGTTAATAAGAGTTAATAAAAAGTTAAATCCTGTTATGGATTTAAGTAAAACCTTAAATTTACACCGTGAGCAAAAATAAATTCATCGGCCTGATTATTATGATGCTGATCTCGATCACCGGGATCATATGGGTACAAATGATATGGATCAGCAATGCCCTGGAAATCAGGAATGATATTTTCAATAAAGCGGTTTATGCCAGTCTTAACGATGCTGCTGAGACAATAGAGACAAACCGCAAGATGGATTTCTTCTTCAATTCACCTGTTACCTACAATTCGGGAAGCTCCGGTGTTTCTTCATATATGAGCGTTGGAAGCTATTCCTCGCGGGATGGGAAAAACTTCAGCTACAGCGTTACCAGCCAGTCGGTGACGTGAACTGTTGACTCAACGGGAAACCTTACATTCAATGAGCCTGTCATAACCAGGACCGATACAACTTTTTACCAGGATCCCATTGACATGGAAGCGAGGAGTTCCCTGCAACCTTCTTCACCGCCTGTCAGCTCCAATGATATTATAGAACATGTCAGGCGAAGGGCAAGCGAGTTCCAGACAATGAGCGAGCAGATAATTGCCGAGGTCTCCCAGTGGGAGAGGACCATGGAGCTTGATAACAATGAAATTCAGAACATTTTAGGCCGTTCTCTCCGGTTTTCAAATATCGAAACCCCCTTTGAATTTGCTGTCATCAGGGATGGCGTGATCAGGGAAGGAAATTTCAGGAAGGGAAGCAAAGACGATTTTCTTAAAAGCAATTACATGATCCGTCTTTTTCCCGATAATATCATGGGGCAGAACCTTATACTGTCGGTCATCTTTCCCGAGAAACGCAACTATGTTCTTGGGTCGATGGCCTGGATCCTTAGCGGATCGATGTTGTTTTCTCTTATCATTCTGGCTACTTTTGCCTTAAGTCTTTTCTTTCTCATAAGA
>JAAYQC010000167.1 GCA_012519515.1 Bacteroidales bacterium
AGAAGAGGAGAACGGAACAGGAACCTGGCAGTGTACTCGGAAATGGATTTCCTGGACGACATGAATGGAAATGCCCGGTAATATTCAACAGGGGATGATGACCAAAAAATTCAAAAAAGACGGAAATGAAAGCTGTAATGATAATATTTAACCAGGCTCACACCGAAAGGGTGGAGTACATGTTTGACAAACTCGGAATCAGGGGTTATTCACTATGGGAAAATGTCAAGGGAAGAGGCACGGATACGGGAGTGCCTCACCTGGGAACCCATGCATGGCCCGAAATAAATAAGATCGCGATGACTTTCATTAAAGATGATCTTGTGGAAGATGTCCTTTCTGCAGTAGGGAAAATCAATTCCATAAATGAAGAGGTGGGCATACGCGCCTTTGTCTGGGATATACAACAGACAGTTTAAAACAAGCAGATAACCGCGATTCCGGATATAGGTTTCCTGTTCGTATACGGCTATTCCCGTATGCTGTTATTCCTCTTCTTCTTCTTCGGTGTAAGCCTTTATTACCGCCTCCTGTATATCTGAAGGCACCTGTGTATACTCGGCGAATTTCATCGTGTACATGGCACGGCCTCCCGTGATTGAACTGAGGGCGGTGGAGTACTTGTTCATTTCTGCAAGTGGCACCCTTGCCTTTATAACTTCAAGTCTCTTGTGGCTCGACATCCCGAGTACCATTCCGCGCCTGCCCTGAAGATCGCTTATTACATCGCCCATTCTGTCGGAGGGAACCATGATCTCTACATCGTAAATCGGCTCAAGGATCTTGGGACCGGCATTCTTGAAGGCATTGCTGAAGGCGTTTCTTCCTGCAAGCCTGAAGGATATTTCGTTGGAGTCGACGGGGTGCATTTTACCGTCATAAACATATACCCTGATATCGCGGGCATAGGAACCGGTAAGAGGTCCGACTTCCATTTTTTCCATGATGCCTTTTAGTATCGCGGGCATGAACCTGGCATCGATTGAACCGCCGACAATGCAGTTTACATAAACCAGCTTGCCTCCCCATTCAAGATCAATCTCATCCTTGGCTCTGATTGAAAGCTTTATCTCCTTGTTCCCAAATTTCATCATTGTAAGTTCAGGACTGCCTTCGGTGTAGGGCTCAATGATAAGATGAACCTCTCCGAACTGACCGGCACCGCCCGACTGCTTCTTGTGACGGTAATCAGCCTGGGCCGCCTTGGTGATAGTCTCGCGGTAGGGTATTCTCGGGGGATTGAAATTGGCCGGGATCTTGTAGATATTGTCAAGATGCCATTTCATGATGTTAAGATGGTATTCACCCTGGCCGTGAACTATTATCTGTTTAAGTTCCTTGGAATATTCGACAATGATGGTCGGGTCCTCAAGGTGAATCTTGCCCAGGGCTTCTCCAAGCTTTTCATCATCACTCTCGCTCTGAGCCTTGATGGCAGTACGGTATTTGGGTTCGGGGAAGACTGTGCCCGGGTAGGTCCAGTCGTTTCCCGGAACATTGAGTGTATGGCCGGCCCTGGTATTCTTCAGTTTTACAAAAGCCCCGATGTCGCCGGTATTGAGTTCGGAAACCCTTGTCCTGTTCTTGCCGGCGCAGACGTAGAGCTGCGACAAACGCTCCTTGACCCCGTTTGAGGTATTTACAACATCGAGGTTCTCGCTTATTTTCCCGGAATAAACCCTGAAATAGTTGATTTCACCTATATGTTCCTCTATTGATGACTTGAAGACATAAACCGAGGCGGGACCGTCAGGAAGGGCTTTTACTTCTTCTCCCTTGCTGTTAATGGGTGCAGGCATGTCGCTTATCGACGGGGCCTCGCCAATAATGAATTCCATAAGCCTGTCGACTCCCATGTTGTTTTTTGCAGAAATGCAGAAAACCGGGAACAAACCCCTGGTAATAAGACCTTTTGCTATACCTTTCTCAATCTCGTCCTCCGAAAGGGAATCGTTTGAGAAAAACAGCTCCATCAGCTCTTCATCGCTTTCAGCAGCTTTCTCAACCAGGATGGCATGCAGTTCTTCAGCTTTGGAGACCTGATCGGCAGGAATATCCATTTCTTTGGCTTTTCCTCCCTCTTTCGGGTACTGAAGCATTTTCATCTTGAGTACATCGATGATTGAATTGAAGCCGACTCCTTCGTTGACGGGATACTGGATAACAACAACGTTGTTGCCGAAACGGTCCTTCATCATTTCAACCGACTTTTCAAAATTGGCCTTTTCGTGATCCAGTCCGTTGACTGCTATGATAAGCGGTTTGTGTACATTCTCGGCATGACGGAAGTGAATTTCCGATCCTACCTCCACACCGTTCTGAACATTAATGGTAAGCAGGGCACAATCGGAAGCATAAAGCGATGATACGACACCACCACTGAAATCATCGAGACCCGGAGAATCGAGGATGTTTATTTTCCTGTTCTGGTATTCCGTGTACATCACGGTTGAAAAGACAGAGTTCCCGTTCTCGTGTTCGATCGGACGATAATCGGATACCGTGTTCTTGTTTTCAATAGTGCCTCTTCTTTCAATTATTCCTCCGTTAAAAAGCATGGCTTCAGCAAGGATGGTCTTGCCCGATCCCGAGTTGCCGATAAGCGCGATACCCCTGATCTGGTCTGTCTGATAGGTTTTCATGTCTGGGTGGCTGTTTATTATATTATTTATATTCCTGATTTAGAGTGGGCAAAAATAATAAATTTTTAAAAACAGTTTAAGAGAGGCTATAGAATTAAAAAATATTTATTTTCTTTGCAGCAGTTTTTTGAAATGCAGGAGTACCGGTTTTTCTTTCAGGGTAAGTTTACAAAATGAGTATTCTAAGCGGAAAGGTCGGGAAGGAACCTGTTGATAACTTACATCATTAAGTAAGATATTTTATTTTGGAAGACGTTTAAAGTGCCGCTTATCGCGGATACGCGGCAATTATTGACGCTATATATTTGACTGTTTAAAAAAGAAAATAATTGTTTGTAATTTAATAAATAAAAACCTTACCTTTGCAAACCATTTTTTCAAAGGAATTTTAATGTAAAAACAATACTATATTATGCCGACAATTCAGCAGTTAGTAAGAAAAGGCAGGAAGCAACTGATCTATAAAAGCAAGGCCCCTGCTTTGGATTCTTGTCCTCAGAGGAGGGGTGTCTGTGTGCGTGTTTACACCACCACACCCAAGAAACCTAACTCAGCAATGAGAAAGGTGGCCAGGGTGAAGCTTACCAACCAGAAAGAGGTCAATGCTTATATCCCGGGTGAAGGACATAATCTCCAGGAACACTCCATTGTTCTTATAAGAGGCGGCAGGGTGAAAGATCTTCCCGGAGTGCGCTATCACCTTGTACGTGGTGCACTCGATACATCAGGCGTAAGTGGCCGTACGCAGAGAAGATCAAAATATGGTACGAAAAGGCCAAAGAAATAACACTTAAATAATAAGATCATGAGAAAATCAAAACCAAAGAAGAGGATCATATTACCTGATCCCAAATACAACGATCCATACGTTACAAGGTTTGTGAACAATCTTATGTATAGTGGTAAAAAGAATCTTGCTTTCAGAATATTCTATGATTCTCTCGATATAATAGCCGATAAATTAAAGAACGAAGGAAAAACACCGCTTGAGATCTTCAAACAGGCGCTCGAGAATGTTACTCCGCAGGTTGAGGTAAAAGCTCGCAGGGTAGGAGGTGCAACTTTCCAGGTGCCGATGGAGATTCGCTCCGACAGAAAGATAAGCATAAGCATGAAGAACATGATCTCATTCGCCAGGAAAAGAACCGGTCACTCAATGGCCGAGAGGCTTGCTGCAGAACTGATGGCAGCCTACAAACTCGAAGGCGGTGCTTATAAAAAGAAAGAGGATACCCACAGGATGGCTGAAGCCAATAAGGCATTCGCCCATTTCAGGTTTTAATTGATAGGACAGGGAATACACAAAAACAGATGAACCCCAACCTGAAATATACCAGAAACATCGGAATAATGGCCCATATTGATGCCGGTAAAACGACAACAACGGAACGTATTCTGTTCTATACCGGCAGAACCCACAGGATGGGAGAGGTACATGACGGGAATGCCCAGATGGACTGGATGGTTCAGGAACAGGAAAGGGGCATCACAATTACCTCGGCCGCTACTACGACTTTCTGGAATTACAGGGATGAGGATTACAAGATAAATATAATAGACACTCCCGGGCACGTTGATTTCACAGTTGAGGTCGAACGTTCGCTAAGAGTGCTTGATGGCGCCGTTGCAATATTTTGCGCCGTGGGCGGTGTTGAACCACAGTCGGAAACCGTGTGGAGACAGGCAAATACATATCACGTTCCCCGAATCGCGTTCATAAATAAAATGGACCGGACAGGGGCAGATTTCTTCGGCGTCGTAAATGAGATAAATCAGAAACTGGGAGCCAATCCCATACCGGTCCAGATCCCCATAGGAGCGGAAGAAAATTTCAGGGGAGTGGTCGACCTTATCAGGATGAAGGCAATAATCTGGTACAACAGCGATGTTACCGGAACCAGTTTTGAGACAGAGGATATCCCGGCTGATATGCTTGAAGAAGCCAGGGAGTGGAGATCGAAACTTATTGAAGCTGTTGCAAGCGTCGACGACACCCTGCTCGAGAGGTATATCGACGACCAGGATTCAATTACGGAATACGAAATTACTGCAGCCCTCAGGGAATCGACGCTCCGCGGACTCGCGGTCCCGGTACTGTGCGGATCGGCATTCAAGAACAAGGGTATACAGAGTCTTCTCAATTCCGTCGTGGCATTCCTCCCCTCACCGGTCGACATTGGTCCGGTTAAGGGAATCGACCCGAGAAACGATAACGAGGTCGTGAGAGAGCCCGACGACAAGGCTCCCCTTGCCGCCCTCGCTTTCAAAATAGCCACCGATCCTTTCGTGGGCCGGCTCGTGTTCCTCAGGATTTATTCGGGAGTAATGAACGCTGGCGATACTCTCCTGAATACCCGTACAGGCAAAAGAGAAAGGATAAACAGGCTCTTCGAGATGCATGCCAACAAGCAGTATCCGAAAGAACAGGTCAGCGCCGGAGATATCTGCGCGGGAGTGGGATTCAAGGATCTCAAGACCGGTGATACGCTTTGCGCTGTAAATAAACCGGTCGTGCTCGAGTCGATGGAATTTCCCGAACCCGTTATAGGGGTCGCCATAGAACCAAAAACTCAGGCTGATATCGACAGGCTTTCGCTCGCGCTCGGAAAACTGGCAGAGGAGGATCCTACCTTCCAGGTGAGAATCGATCCCGACAGCGGACAGACTATCATCAACGGCATGGGCGAACTCCACCTCGAGATTCTGATCGACAGGCTGAAGCGTGAATTCAAGGTAGATTGCAACCAGGGTGTCCCACAGGTGGCCTACAAGGAAGCTATCACAACCGCATTCGAATTCAGGGAAGTATTCAGTAAACAGACCGGGGGAAGGGGCAAGTTCGCTGACATTTATGCAACGCTGATGCCGGCAGCAAAAGGAACAAAGGGGCTGGAATTTGTAGATGAAGTAAAAGGAGGAAGAATACCGAAGGAATTCATTCCGGCGGTTGAAAAGGGATTCCGCGAGGCAATGTCGAACGGCCCCCTTGCAGGTTTCCCTCTTGAAAATCTTAAGGTAATACTCAGAGACGGTTCGTACCATCCGGTCGATTCGGATACCCTCTCTTTCGAAATAGCCGCGAAACAGGCATTCAGAAAATACGCCGGGAAATGCAATCCGGTGTTGCTGGAACCTATCATGGCGACCGAGGTTATCACGCCCGAAGTATACGTGGGAGACGTGGTAAGCGATTTCAACAGAAGAAGAGGTAAGGTAGAAGGTATGGAATCGAAAGCAGGTGCAAGGGTTGTAAAAGCAAAAGTACCTCTGGCAGAAAAGTTTGGTTATGTCACTGTGCTGCGAACCCTTACTTCCGGAAGAGCAACTTCAACAATGGAATTCTCTCATTATGAGGAAGTGCCTGCAGAAATAGCTAAACGAATTGTAGAAATAACCAAAGGAAAATTTTTTTAAAGATGAGTCAGAAAATCCGTATCAAGCTGAAATCTTATGATCACAATCTGGTGGACAAATCTGCCGAAAAGATCGTGAAGACAGTGAAATCAACCGGTGCAGTTGTGAGCGGCCCGATTCCGCTTCCGACACATAAGAAGATTTATACTGTTCTTCGTTCTCCGTTTGTGAACAAAAAGGCCAGGGAGCAGTTCCAGCTTTCAAGCTACAAGAGACTGCTCGACATATACAGCTCAACGCCAAAAACGATTGATGCTCTTATGAAACTTGAACTTCCCAGCGGAGTTGAAGTGGAAATAAAAGTGTGAAACCAGTAAAGTATTATAGAGATGCAGGGATTAATAGGAAAAAAGATAGGAATGACTTCCGTTTTCGATGAAGCCGGAAAGAATATTCCTTGCACTGTGCTCCAGGCAGGCCCGTGCGTGGTTACACAGATAAAAACCAGGGAAAAGGACGGGTATTTCGCTGTTCAGCTGGGTTTCGGCGAAAAGAAGGAAAAACATACCACGAAGGCTGAACTCGGCCATTTCAAAAAGGCAGGAACAAGCCCCAAGAAAAAACTCGTAGAGTTCAACGGCTTCCCTGAAGGCCAGTTCCGCGAGGGAGAGATTCTTACCGCCGAGATTTTTAACAACGAAGAATGGGTCGACGTTTGCGGATGGTCAAAGGGAAAAGGATTTCAGGGTGTCGTCAAGCGGCATGGCTTCGGAGGCGTCGGTGACCAGAGTCACGGTCAGCATAACAGGGGCAGGGCACCAGGCTCACTGGGAGCATCGTCTTTCCCCTCAAGGGTCCTTCCGGGTATGAAAATGGCAGGCCGAATGGGCGGAGCCAGAGTTTATGCCGAAAGCAAGAGAGTGATAAAGATCATGCCTGAAAGCAATATATTAATAGTAAAGGGATCAGTTCCGGGTCCCAAAGGTGGTTACGTAATAATTATAAAATAATGGAATTAGCGATTCTTAATACCGAAGGCAAGGAAACCGGGAGAAAAGTCGTTCTTAACGACTCGATTTTCGGCATCAAACCTAACGACCACGCCATTTATCTGGATACAAAGCAGTTTCTTGCAAACCAGCGACAGGGAACACATAAAACCAAACAGCGTGCAGAAGTTGCAGGCAGCAACAGGAAGATAAAAAGGCAGAAAGGAACCGGTACCGCACGTGCCGGAAGCCTGAAAAATCCTCTTTTCCGAGGCGGTGGAAGAATTTTCGGACCGCAACCAAGGTACTATGGTTTCAAGTTGAATAAAAAACTCAAACAGCTTGCCAGAAAATCAGCACTTTCTTATAAAGCTTCCGCGAATAATATCATAGTTCTGGAAGACTTCTCATTTGAAGCACCAAAGACAAAGCAAATGGTCAGTTTGAACGATAAGCTGAATATCAGCAGGAAAAATTCGCTTATTGTTTTACCGGAACAAAATAAAAACATATATTTGTCATCCCGAAATGTACAAGGGGTTGAAGTTGTAACTGCCCATGAATTAAGCACTTACAATATCATGAAAGCTTCAACACTGGTACTTGTGGAAAGTGCAATTGACGTTTTGCAGGCAACTTTTGAAAACATGTAATAGTTAAGTGATGAATATTTTGCTTAAACCAATAGTGACGGAAAAAATGACGAGAGACGGCGATAAATTCAATCGTTACGGTTTCGTCGTTGCCAGGTCGGCCAACAAGATCCAGATCAGGAAAGCGGTTGAGGAGCTTTACGGTGTCACGGTCGAATCGGTAAACACGATAAGATACGGTGGCAAGGTCAAGACCCGCAATACCAGGTCGGGCCTGCTTGTGGGCAGAACGGCAGCTTTTAAGAAAGCTGTGGTCACCCTGGCTGAAGGGAATACAATAGATTTCTATAGCAATATTTAGCAACCAGTATGGCAGTCAGAAAATTAAAACCTGTAACACCAGGTCAGCGACACAAGATTATCAGCGCCTTTGATACAATAACAAAGGCCACGCCGGAGAAATCCTTGCTTCGACCGCTGAAGAAATCAGGAGGAAGGAATGTTAACGGCAAAATGACAATGAGGTACATCGGAGGCGGTCACAAGAAGATGTACAGGGTTATCGATTTCCTCAGGAATAAAGATGGCATACATGCAACAGTGAAGACAATCGAATATGACCCTAACAGGTCATCCAGAATTGCCCTTGTTGTTTATGAGGATGGAGAGAAAAGGTATATTATTGCCCCCACCGGACTTAAGGTAGGGCAGGTTATAATTTCGGGAAAGGATGCCACACCCGAGATTGGCAACACCATGTTTCTGAATGACATCCCGCTCGGAACGGTTGTACACAACATCGAGATGAAACCCGGCAAGGGAGGCGCGATAGCCCGCAGTGCCGGTACTTTCGCTCAGCTTTCGGCAAGGGAAGGAAAGTATGCAACCATAAAGCTTCCTTCGGGTGAGACCAGGATGGTTCTGACTACCTGCCGGGCAACTATAGGAAGCGTGTCGAACTCCGATCATAACCTTGAGAAATCAGGCAAGGCAGGACGTTCACGCTGGAAAGGAAGACGCCCGAGAGTGAGGGGCGTTGTGATGAACCCGGTCGACCACCCAATGGGCGGCGGCGAAGGAAAAGCTTCAGGAGGTCATCCCAGATCACGCAAAGGAATTCCAACCAAGGGCTACAAAACACGAAACGAGAAGAAATATTCTTCAAAGCATATTCTTGAAAGAAGAAAAAATAACAGATAAACTATGAGCAGATCAATAAAAAAGGGCCCTTTCATAGAGTTTAAAATGGAAAAAAGGGTCCTTGAAATGAACAAGACAATGAAGAAGTCGGTCCTTAAGACATGGTCGAGAAGATCGGTGATCTCACCCGACTTTGTAGGACATACCATAGCTGTTCACAACGGCAATAAATTCATCCCTGTTTATATTACGGAAAACATGGTGGGACACAAACTCGGAGAATTTGCTCCCACACGTACCTTCAGGGGTCACTCGGGCAACAAGTAATGTAAACTGAAAAACATTGAGACATGGGTGCAAGAAAAAGAAATAGCGCGGAAAAGAGAAAAGAAGCTGCCAAAGAGAGATGCCAGGCGGTTCTGAGGAACTGTCCAACATCACCCCGTAAAATGAGACTGGTAACGGATCTCATCAGAGGAATGGAAGTGAACAGGGCGCTCGACGTTCTGAAGTTAAGTCCTCAGCAGGCATCACGCAGCCTCGAAAAACTCCTGCTTTCCGCTATAGCCAACTGGGAGTTGAAGAACGAGGGTGTAAGGATTGAGGAGAGCAATCTGTATGTGAAAAATATACATGTCGACGGCGGACGTACGATGAAAAGACTGCAGACAGCTCCCCAGGGCAGAGCTTACAGGATAAGAAAGAGATCAAACCATGTGACACTGGTGCTCGACAGTATGAACAAGGAAGGTGAAAATACATCAAAATAATCCAGATGGGACAAAAAACAAATCCGATAGGTAACAGATTAGGCATTATCAAAGGCTGGGATTCGAACTGGTATGGAGGAAAGGATTTCTCCGGAAAACTGGTCGAAGACACCAAGATCAGGGAATATCTGAATGCAAGGCTTGCAAAGGCAAGTCTGTCGAAGATAATAATCGAGAGAACCCTGAAGCTCATAACCGTGACCGTTAACACCGCACGACCGGGAATCATTATCGGAAAGGGAGGTCAGGAGGTTGACAAGCTTAAGGAGGAACTGAAAAAGATAACCAAAAAAGAGGTTCAGATTAATATCTTCGAGGTCAAACGCCCTGAACTTGATGCCAATATCGTTGCTAACAACATAGCCCGCCAGCTGGAAGGAAAGATCTCTTACCGCAGGGCAATAAAGATGTCGATCGCCTCCACGATGAGAATGGGAGCTGAAGGTATCAAGGTCGTGATCTCAGGTCGGCTGGGAGGAGCTGAAATGGCAAGAACCGAAACCTACAAGGAAGGACGAATACCCCTTCACACCCTCCGCGCCGATATTGACTATGCCCTCGGCGAAGCCCATACAAAGGTAGGCCTGATTGGTATAAAAGTGTGGATATGCAACGGAGAAATCTACGGGAAAAGAGACCTCAGCCCCAATATAGGTGCAAGGAATGCCAAGAGTAAAACACTTAAAAGGAAAGCAAAGAGGTAAACCTCAGAGATTAGAAATTTTTTAAAAGATATTTGAGCCATGTTACAACCGAAAAGGACCAAATACAGAAGAGCGCAGAAAGGAAAGATGAAGGGAATAGCCCAGAGGGGAAATCAGCTTGCTTTCGGATCTTTTGGCATCAAGGCGCTTGAACAGTGCTGGATCACGGGAAGACAGCTTGAAGCTGCCCGCCAGGCTGTTACCCGTTATATGAAACGTGAAGGCCAGATATGGATCAGGGTGTTTCCCGACAAACCCATTACCAAGAAGCCTGCCGAGGTGCGTATGGGTAAGGGAAAAGGATCGCCGGAAGGATTTGTTGTGCCCGTGACACCCGGAAGAATAATTATAGAAGCAGAAGGAGTACCCTTTGAGGTGGCAAGGGAAGCCTTAAGGCTTGGCGCACAGAAGCTCCCGATAACTACAAAATTCATTGTCAGGACTGATTACGTACATGAATAAAACACGGAGAAAGAGATGGAAACTTCAGAAATAAGGGAATTAAGCACACCGGATATTATTGAAAGAATAGATACCGAGAGAACCATGCTTGTCCGCATGAAACTTAATCATGCAATAAACCCAATGGATAACCCGCAGAAGATGAGAGAGGTCAAACTTACGATCGCACGTCTTCTCACCGAACTCCGTTCAAGGGAACTAAAAGAAAAATCGAAAATCTAGTCAGGCAATGGAAAGGAATAACAGAAAAGAACGTATCGGTGTTGTTGTCAGCAACAAGATGGACAAATCGATAGTGGTAGCCATCAAGAGGAAGGTAAAACATCCCATTTATGGCAAGTTCGTGAACAAAACCAGGAAACTGATGGCTCACGATGAAGAGAATACTTGCAACATCGGCGATACGGTGAGGATATCCGAAACCAGACCGTTGAGCAGGAATAAGACATGGAGATTGGTTGAAGTAATTGAAAGAGCGAAGTAGTCATGATACAGCAGGAAACCAGGTTAACAGTAGCCGATAACTCCGGAGCAAAGGAAGTCTTGTGCATAAGGGTGCTCGGCGGCAGTAGAAAAAGATATGCCTCAGTCGGCGATACCATTGTTGTCAGCGTCAAAAGCGCTCTCCCTTCCGGCGAAGCCAAAAAGGGAACGGTAAGCAAGGCTGTCGTTGTCAGAACAAAAAAAGAGATACGCCGTGCCGACGGATCATACATCAGATTCGACGACAATGCAGTGGTCCTTCTGAACAATATGAACGAGGTAAGGGGTACCCGTATCTTCGGCCCGGTTGCAAGGGAACTGCGCGATAAGTATATGAAAATCGTCTCTCTTGCACCTGAAGTACTTTAATTTTTAAAAAAAGAGCAATGCAGAAGAAACTACATATCAAAAAGGGCGATACGGTAATGGTCATTTCCGGCGAATCGAAAGGTCAGAAAGGACGTGTCCTTAACGTTGACAGGGCTAAGGAACGTGCCATCGTCGAGGGAGTGAACACCGTTTCGAAGCACACGAAACCGAACGCGAAATCACCCCAGGGAGGTATTATCAGGAAAGAAGCCCCGATTCACATTTCGAACCTCATGCTCGTTGATCCGGCTTCAGGAAAGCCTACCAGGATCGGCAGAAGGCTCAATGATAAAAATAAACTAGTGCGTTATTCTAAAAAATCAGGAGAGGAGATCAAGTAATGTATACACCTGTATTGAAAACCAAATATAAAAAAGAGATAGTCCCCGCCCTAATGAAGGAGTTCAGCTACTCGACCGTTATGCAGGTACCGAGGCTGACAAAGATAGTTCTTAACCAGGGAGTCGGACAGGGAATAGCCGACAAGAAACTGCTCGAAGCCAGTGTTAAGGAATTAACAGATATCGCCGGGCAGAAAGCTGTTCAGACTTATTCCACAAAGGACATCTCAAACTTCAAACTAAGGAAAAACATGCCTATCGGCGTTATGGTAACACTGCGCCAGGACAGGATGTACGAATTCCTTGAAAGGCTTATCGCTGTTGCATTGCCCAGGATCCGCGACTTCAAGGGAATCAGCTCCAAACTCGACGGAAGAGGAAATTACACTCTCGGGATTACCGAACAGATAATATTCCCGGAGATTGATATCGACAAGGTTACCAAAATCATGGGTTTGCAGATGACTTTCGTAACAACTGCAAAAAGTGATGAGGAAGCCCTTTCACTGCTGAAACATTTCGGATTACCTTTTAAAAACACTAAAAACTGATCATATGGCTAAGGAATCAATGATGGCCCGCGAAGTAAAACGCGCGAAACTGGTTGAGAAATACGCTGAAAAAAGAGCAAAACTGAAAGCAGAAGGTGACTATGTAGGACTGAGCCGTCTGCCCAGAAACTCAAATCCCATCAGGCTGCGCAACAGGTGCAGAATCACGGGTCGCACAAGAGGCTACATGAGGCAGTTCGGAATAAGCAGGATAACATTCAGGGAAATGGCATCCTTTGGTCTTATCCCGGGTGTTAAGAAAGCAAGCTGGTAAAACAGATAATGATTATTAACAATAAGAAAGAATAATAGAGATGACTGATCCCATTGCAGATTTGCTGACCAGAATCAGGAATGCCCTTATGGCTGGTCATAAGGTTGTAGAAGCTCCGGCATCAAATCTTAAGAAGGAGATTGCCAGGATACTTTTCGAGAAAGGCTATATCCTGAGCTACAAACTGATTGAGGGAGAAAACGGCCAGGGCACGCTTAAAATAGCCCTGAAATACAATCCAAGGAGCAAACAACCGGCTATCAAAAGTATACAGAGGGCCAGTCGTCCCGGCCTGAGAAAATACTGCGGAGCCGATAAACTGCCGCGAGTGCTCAACGGACTGGGAATTGCCATTATCTCCACCTCCAGGGGACTTATGACCGACAAGGAGGCAAGAAAAGAAAATGTTGGTGGTGAAGTATTATGTTATGTATACTAAATAGGAGGATGTTTAATGTCACGAATAGGAAAATTACCTGTAAACCTGCCCAAAGGAGTCAGCGTTGAAATCAGCGACTCCAATGTGATCAGTGTGAAAGGGCCTCTGGGAGAACTGAAGCAGAATATTGCCAAAGATATAAAGGTTGAGGTTGAAAATAATAGCATCATCGTTACAAGACCTTCGGAATCGAAGATCCATAAATCCCTTCACGGCCTTACAAGGGCGCTGATCGCGAACATGGTGACAGGTGTTTCGGAGGGCTTTAAGAAGGAACTTGAACTGGTGGGAGTCGGATTCCAGGCACAAGCAAAGGGACAATTGCTCGAGATGAGCCTTGGATATTCCCACGACATAATCCTTGAACTTCCCGAAGAAGTAAAGGTGGAAACCAAAACAGAGAGAAGAAGCAATCCGATTATTACCCTCACCTGTACCGACAAGCAGCTGATCGGCCATGTTGCCGCGAAGATAAGATCCCTGCGCCCGCCGGAACCCTATAAGGGTAAGGGAATAAAATTTGTCGGTGAACAACTCAGAAGAAAAGCAGGCAAATCAGCTAGTGTATAAAACGGTTAAATAATAATTGACATGGCTTTAACCAAACTGGAAAAAAGAAACAGGATCCGGATGAGAATCCGGAAAAAAATAAGCGGCACTGCCGAGAAACCGCGTATCGCAGTATTCCGCAGCAACAAGCAGATATACGCCCAGGTTGTTGATGACATCAAAGGAATTACAATCCTTTCGGTCAGCTCAAGGGAAAAGGAAGTGGCCGGACAGACGGGCATCAAAAAGACCGAACAGGCTAAACTGGTTGGAAAATCACTTGCTGAAAAATGTAAGGAAAAAGGCATCGAGAATGTGGTTTTCGACAGAAGCGGTTATAAATATCACGGTAGAGTAAAATCATTGGCTGAAGCAGCCCGCGAAGGCGGTCTAAAATTCTGATATTATGGGAAACGGAATAAGAAAAGTAAAAACCAGCGATCTCGAACTCAAGGACAGGCTTGTTAGCATACAAAGAGTTACAAAGGTTACAAAAGGAGGGCGCACCTTCAGTTTTTCGGCAATCGTTGTTGTGGGAAATGAAGACGGAATAGTAGGACACGGGCTCGGAAAAGCCAGTGAGGTGACCACTGCAATAGCAAAGGGCATTGAGGATGCAAAGAAAAACCTGATCAGGGTGCCGGTAATTCACGGAACAATTCCGCACGAACAGCTTGCCAAATACGGAGGAGCAAAGGTGTTTATCAAACCGGCAACAGAAGGAACCGGAGTAAAAGCCGGAGGAGCAATGCGTGCAGTGCTCGAGAGCGTAGGTGTAAAGAACGTGCTCGCGAAATCGAAGGGCTCTTCCAACCCGCATAACCTTGTAAAGGCAACTATTGCAGCTCTTCTTGAGATGCGCGATGCAGTTACCGTTGCCGAACAAAGAGGTGTAACTCTCGATAAAGTGTTTAACGGATAGAAAAGTAAAGCACAATGGCAAAAATTCGTATTACCCAGGTAAAAAGCAAAATAGGAAAACCCGAAAGGCAGAAGAAAACTCTCGAAGCCCTGGGAATTAATAAGCTTAACCATAGTGTTGAACATGAAGCCACTCCACAGATACTGGGAATGGTTGAAAAAGTGAAGCACCTGGTTAAAATTGAGAATATTTAGGATATTAACGGTATTATATTTATTATAATGGATCTAACTAACTTAAAACCTGCGAAGGGATCGGTAAAGAAAAGCAAGCGCCTTGGCCGGGGACAGGGTTCCGGAAAAGGTGGTACTTCCACCAGGGGACATAAGGGAGCCAAACAGCGTTCAGGATATAAGAAGAAATTAGGCTTTGAAGGAGGTCAGATGCCGCTGCAGAGACGCCTTCCCAAAAGCGGTTTCAAAAATATATCCCGCGTAGAATATAAGGCTATTAACCTCAGTACCCTGCAGACACTTGCCGAAAAAAATCAGCTTGAGAAGATTGATGTAGAGATACTCAGATCGGCAGGTCTTGTTTCAAAAAATGTCCTTGTAAAAATACTGGGCAGGGGAAAACTTGAAAGAAAACTGGAGGTCCATGCCCACTCATTCAGTAAATCGGCAGCAGAAGCAATTGAAGCTCAGAACGGTACCGTTGTAAAAATATAAGTTCATGAGATTTTTCCAGACTATAAGAAACATTTTCAAGATCGAAGATCTTCGGGCAAGGCTTATATATACACTGGCCATAATTGCTCTTTACAGGCTTGGCAAGTATGTGACACTGCCGGGCGTCGATCCATCACAGCTAGGAGCTCTCAAGGCACAGACTTCCCAGGGGCTGATGGGACTTCTGGACATGTTCTCGGGTGGCGCCTTTTCACAGGCATCCGTCTTCGCGCTGGGTATAATGCCATATATCTCAGCCTCAATCGTGGTCCAGCTGCTGGGAATCGTATTCCCGTATTTCCAGAAACTCCAGAGGGAAGGAGAAAGCGGAAGAAGGAAAATGAACCAGTACACCAGGTATCTTACTGTCGCTATCCTTGTTCTTCAGGCGCCAACATACCTCGTGAACCTTTCCGCTCAGCTTCCGGCAAGCGCTTTTGTTCTTGAAAACGGTTTCTTCTTCAAATTGTCGTCAACAATTATTCTTACCGCGGGTACCATGTTCGTGATGTGGCTCGGGGAAAGAATAACCGATAAGGGTATAGGAAATGGTATTTCGCTGATTATCATGATAGGGATCGTTGCACGGCTGCCCCAGAACTTCATATTCGAAGCCGGAACCAGGATGAACGGTGCAGGCGGACCTATCGGTCTCATAGTTGAAATAGTGATATTGTTTGTAATTATTCTTGGCACTATTCTTCTGGTTCAGGGGACAAGAAGGGTGCCGGTGCAGTATGCCAGACGAATTGTAGGCAACAAGCAGTACGGCGGCGTACGTCAGTACATACCCCTGAAAGTAAATGCTGCAGGTGTTATGCCTATCATTTTTGCCCAGGCAATAATGATGCTCCCGATAATAATAGCAGGCTATGCACAGTCCAGCTCGGGATTCGTGGTAGCTTTCTCAAACATGTACGGATTCTGGTATAACCTCGTTACAGCTATTCTGATAATTCTTTTTACATATTTCTACACTGCCGTCACGATTAATCCGGTCCAGATGGCTGAGGATATGAAGAAGAACGGAGGATTTATCCCGGGTATCAAACCGGGAAGGAAAACGGTTGAGTTTTTCGACACCATCATGTCGAGAATCACATTGCCGGGTTCCATCTTTCTTGCACTTATTGCCATTCTGCCGGCCATTGCCGTTAAATTCTCGGTAACGCCGCAGTTTGCACAGTTTTTTGGAGGCACTTCCCTGCTTATTCTCGTGGGAGTGGTACTCGATACGTTGCAGCAGATAGAAAGCCACCTGCTTATGCGTCATTACGACGGTCTCATGAAATCGGGTCGCGTCAAGGGCAGATCCGGCTCAGTGAGGTCAATTTAACCAAGTTCAGCGTTCTTTGATGTTGTATTTAAAAACTGATGAAGAGGTCGGATTGTTGAGAGAGAGCAATTTACTGGTGTCAAAGACACTTGGGGAACTTGCATCGCTCATCAAACCGGGAGTGACCACTCTCTACCTTGACGGTATCGCGGAGGAATTTATACGGGACAACGGAGGAATCCCTGCTTTCAAGGGATACGGAGATTTTCCCGCGACACTCTGCACATCGGTCAATGATGAGGTGGTTCACGGGATCCCTTCATCCTACATCCTCAGGGAAGGCGATATTGTATCGGTCGATTGCGGTGTGATCCTCAACGGCTGGTACGGCGACAGCGCCTTTACTTTTGCCGTGGGCGAGATAGACGAATCAGTCAGACGCCTTATGGATTTTACAAGAGAGGCACTTGAGGAAGGCGTAAAGGAAGCTATTGCCGGCAACAGGATCGGCGATGTTTCCAGGGCAGTTCAGGACAAGGCCGAAAGCGGAGGATATTCGGTGGTAAGGGAGCTTGTCGGTCATGGAATCGGGAAAAGCCTTCACGAACCACCCGAAGTGCCCAACTACGGCCGCAAAGGCACAGGGTCCAAGATGGAAAAAGGACTTGTTATTTGCATTGAACCCATGATTAATCTCGGAAGGAAGGAGACATTCCAGATGAGGGACGGATGGACGATAAAGACAATCGACGGCTTACCCTCGGCTCATTATGAATATGCCGTGGCTGTCGACAGGGGAAGAGCAGATGTATTAACAACTTTTAAATTTATTGATGAAGTTTTAAATAAATCGTAATCGTATGTCGAAGCAAGCATCAATCGAACAGGACGGTACTATCATCGAGGCTCTTTCCAATGCAATGTTCAGGGTAGAGCTCGAAAACGGACACGTCATAACAGCACATATATCCGGCAAGATGAGGATGCATTATATCAAGATCCTGCCGGGCGACAAGGTCAAGGTGGAAATGTCACCCTACGACCTTACAAAGGGAAGAATAACATTCAGGTACAAATAAGAAATATAATAGGAAAATGAAAGTAAGAACATCCGTTAAAAAGCGCAGCGCCGACTGCAAGATAGTAAGGCGTAAAGGGCGCTTGTATGTAATCAGTAAGAAAAATCCCAAGTTTAAACAGAGACAGGGATAATTTATTTAATTTTGCAACTCATTTAAGAAAAGTAATATATGGCACGTATTATTGGCGTTGATTTACCAAGAAACAAAAGAGGCGAAGTAGGCCTCACCTATATCTACGGGGTGGGGAGAAGCACTGCTCAGAAAGTGCTTGATGAAGCCGGAGTCGACAGAAATACAAAGGTGTCGGACTGGACCGATGAGCAGATCAATTCAATCCGCCGCATCCTTGTTGATAATTACAAGCTCGAGGGTGAACTTCGTTCGGAAACCCAACTGAATATCAAACGACTTATGGATATAGGCTGTTACCGTGGTGTCCGTCACAGGCTCGGCTTACCAGTCAGGGGACAGAGCACAAAAAACAATGCCAGAACGCGTAAAGGAAGAAAGAAGACCGTTGCTAACAAGAAAAAAGCTACTAAATAAATAGGATATGGCAAAGAAAACCGGAGCACAGAAGAAGCGGATCGTAAAGGTGGAACCGACCGGTCAGGCGCACGTGCATTCATCATTCAATAACATCATTATAAGCCTGACAAATAATTCAGGTCAGGTTATTTCATGGTCGTCAGCCGGTAAAATGGGCTTCAAGGGATCAAAGAAAAACACTCCTTATGCAGCTCAGATGGCTTCAGAAGAATGCAGCAAGGTTGCCTATGACCTGGGCCTCAGGAAAGTGAAGGTATATGTCAAGGGACCGGGAGCAGGCCGTGAATCGGCAATAAGGTCGATACACAATTCAGGTATTGAAGTTACGGAAATCATCGATGTAACACCGATGCCTCATAACGGATGCCGCCCCCCGGCCAGAAGGAGAGTTTAATTTGTGAAGCGAAGGATAATAATTCAGTAAAAAAATAGCACAATGGCAAGATATACCGGCCCAAAATCAAGAATTGCACGAAAATTCGGGGAACCCATATTCGGACCCGACAAGCATCTCGACAGGAAGAATTTTCCTCCTGGCCAGCATGGTATGAACAAAAGAAGGAAAAAAACCTCCGAATACGGAATTCAGCTTAAGGAAAAACAAAAGGCCAAATATACCTACGGAGTCCTTGAAAGGCAGTTTCACAAGACTTTCGACAAGGCCCAGAGAGCAAAAGGCGTAACCGGTGAGGTTCTCCTTCAGCTCCTGGAATCACGTCTCGATAACGTGGTATACCGGCTCGGCATTGCCCCGACAAGGGCAGCCGCGCGCCAGCTTGTTTCCCACAGGCATATAACCGTTAACGGACAGGTGGTCAATGTGCCTTCATATCAGCTGAAACCCGGAGATATAGTCGGAGTTCGCGAAAAATCAAAATCACTGGAGACAATAGTAGATTCACTTACAACAAGGAAATATTCAAAGCTCCCGTGGCTCGAGTGGGACGATGCTCAAATGGCAGGTAAGTTCATGACAGTACCTGAGCGCTCTGATATTCCTGAAAACATCAGGGAACAGTTAATTGTTGAATTGTATTCGAAATAATTTTTAAGATAAGTTCTATGGCCATTTTATCATTCCAGAAGCCCGACAAAGTTATAATGCTGGAAGCCAACGAGAGGTATGGCAAGTTCGAATTCCGCCCTCTTGAACCCGGCTATGGCATTACAGTGGGTAACGCCCTGAGAAGGATACTCCTGTCGTCGCTCGAAGGTTATGCCATCACTACAGTGAAAATAGAAGGCATCGACCATGAGTTTTCAACTATAACAGGCGTTATCGAGGATGTTACGGAGATTATCCTGAACCTGAAACAGGTTCGCTTCAAAAGGACAGTCGAAGATGTTGAGCACGAAAAGGTGATGATCAAGTTCACTGGCCAGGAAGTGTTCAAGGCCGGCGCACTGAACAGTGTTCTGAGCAGCTTCGAGGTTCTTAACCCCGATCAGGTAATATTGAGAATGGAAGCAGACGTCAAGCTCCAGATGGAACTTACTATCAATAAGGGCAGGGGATACGTGCCGGCTGAGGAAAACCAACCGGTCGACAGCGAATTCGGACTGATAGCAATCGATTCGATTTTCACCCCGATAAGGAATGTGAAATATACGGTTGAGAACTTCCGCGTTGAACAGAAAACCGACTACGAGAAACTTCTGCTCGAAATAGATACCGACGGATCAATCCATCCGAAGGAAGCACTGAAGGAGGCAGCAAAAATCCTAATTTATCACTTCATGCTGTTCTCGGATGAGAAAATTACCCTCGATTCGGAAGAGAAAATGGCAAACGAGGAATTTGATGAGGAAGTGCTTCATATGCGCCAGCTCCTCAAGACCAAGCTGGTCGACCTCGACCTCTCCGTAAGAGCTCTCAACTGCCTTAAGGCAGCTGAAGTGGAATCACTTGGTGACCTCGTTCAGTTTAACAAGAACGATCTTCTCAAATTCAGGAATTTCGGGAAGAAATCACTCACCGAGCTCGAAGAATTGCTTGAGTCAATGAGCCTGACATTCGGAATGGATGTCAGCAAATACAAGTTAGACAGAGATTAAGTTGAAACAAGGTAAGGAAATAGAGAAATGCGACATCAGAAAGTAATAAATCACCTTGGAAGAAAAAGCTCGCACAGGGAATCGATGATTTCCAATATGGCTTCATCGCTCATACTTCACAAGAGGATAAAGACCACGACTGCAAAGGCTAAAGTACTCAGGACATTCGTGGAACCCTTGATTACAAAATCGAAGGAAGACTCAACCCACTCAAGAAGAGTTGTCTTCGGATACCTGAAGAACAAAGAGGCAGTTGCTGAACTTTTCAGGGAAATATCACCCAAAATAGCCGAAAGACCGGGAGGATATACAAGAATTCTGAAAACAGGAAACCGTATCGGCGATAATGCTGAAATGTGCATAATAGAACTGGTCGACTTCAACGAGACGATGCTGGGGACAGAAGCTGCCAAACCAAAGGCCACCAGGAGAAGAAGATCATCAAAGAAAAGCGAAACTGGCAAGGCTGATGCAAAGACAGGAAAAACCAAAACCGCGTCTGAAAAAGCAAAAATGAGCACAGAGGAACCGACGATCGAGGAGGAATCCGAATCCGGAGCGGAAGAAAAGGAATAGCGGATGAAATTTTCAGCCAGGGGGATATGGTCATAAGCACTATATCCCTTTTTTTGTATATCTTGCGGTATTGTTTAATAAAAAATAATTCCAATGGGACAAATTATTAGTATACATGCACGTGAAATTCTGGATTCCCGGGGAAATCCGACAATTGAAGTTGATGTTCTGACAGCAAGCGGTTATCAGGGCAGGGCGGCTGTCCCCTCCGGAGCATCCACCGGCGAGAATGAGGCACTTGAACTGAGAGATGGCGACAAGTCGAGATATCTCGGGAAAGGCGTTCTCAAAGCCGTTCATAATGTTAACAATGTTATTGCAGAAGAGCTTATAGGAATGGACGTTACCGACCAGGCCGGCATCGACCGGAAAATGATAGAACTCGACGGTACAAAAACAAAAAGCAATCTCGGTGCAAACGCCATTCTTGGAGTTTCACTTGCAGTGGCAAAGGCGGCAGCATCATACCACGGATTACCGCTGTTCAGGTATATCGGCGGATCAAATGCAGTCACTATTCCCGTTCCCATGATGAATATTATAAACGGCGGATCACATTCGGATGCCCCTATCGCATTCCAGGAATTCATGATCAGACCCGTGGGCGCTCCTAATTTCAAAGAAGGCCTGCGTATGGGAACGGAAGTGTTCCATTCGTTGAAAAAAGTCCTTAAAGAACGCGGTCTTAGCACAGCAGTGGGCGATGAAGGCGGTTTTGCACCTGTTCTCGATGGAACGGAGGACGCTCTCGAAACAATCCTCAAGGCAGTTGAAGCTGCAGGGTACAAACCGGGAAGCGACATTAAAATAGCTCTCGACTGCGCAGCTTCAGAATTCTATCAGGAAGGTATTTATAACTACGCTAAATTCGAAGGCCCGAAAGGAGCAAGAAGAACTTCAAAGGAACAGGTCGACTACCTCGAACAACTGGTGAAAAAATATCCGATCGACTCTATTGAGGATGGAATGTCGGAAAACGACTGGGACGGCTGGAAAATGCTTACCGACAGGATTGGAAAGAAAATCCAGATCGTAGGCGATGATTTGTTCGTCACTAATGTAGAGTACCTTAAGAAAGGAATTGACACAGGCTGTGGAAACTCTATCCTAATCAAGCTTAACCAGATAGGAACGCTTACCGAAACTCTCGATGCTATCGAAATGGCTCACAGGGCAGGTTATACAACCGTCATATCACATCGTTCGGGCGAAACCGAAGACGCAACAATTGCTGATGTTGCAGTTGCTGTCAATTCGGGACAGATCAAAACCGGATCGTGCAGCAGAACCGACAGGATATGCAAGTACAACCAGTTGCTCAGGATCGAAGAAGCCCTGGGCGACCTGGCTGTTTACGGGTATAAAAAATAAAAGGATAATTTGATTTTTTTCATCCCCCGGAGTTTATGACAACGGGGGATTTTTTTGCCCGTTATAACAATGTAATAACTTGGATACTACTCTGATATAAAGTTATTAACAATTGTTAATAACCCATGTTTATATCGCGTGTACAATAACAGGCATTCTTTCCATTGCCATATCATATTCTTAATGTACATTTGTTCTATCAGGTGAGCGATAAAAGACTGCTCAAATGATGTGGAACAGGAAAAGGCTTCTTAACTGAAACCCGATCAGGTTCGGTCAGACCTCCGGGACTGCACATCAGGAGAGCCGAAGCCCTGGAAAATGAACCACGGTTCAGGATACCAGGCAGATCGATGAAACCGGAAACGTTCTTTCAACGATTCAGTCACAGGGCAGGCAGAAGAAAACGAGTTTCGGCACGTGATTTTCTGCAACTGATCCAAATCCTCCGGGAAATGACATCAGTGAGCCTGAAGGACGCTTCGTCCCGGAAGCCCGGTCGCGAGACCGGACAAAAGGACAGCAGGAAGGTAAGGCTGTAACAGGCATTGCCGGAATGCCAGGGGCTGATCCCGAATAAGGAAGTTCAGCCGGTCAAAATAACAGTAACCTGACGCCCTTCGCGGCTTCGGTTGCAAAAGGTGAATGGGAACTATTCAAACGAGTAGTTCCCATTACTGTTTTATATATAACCCCCAGCTTTATATACACCTCCTGCAATCCATGATACCCTTACTTCTTTCAGGTCTTTTAGCTAACTTTGACTAATATATTTCCATTATATGCCTTATTCCGGACTTGCCGATTTTATAACACAGCTTGAGAAGGCCGGTGAACTGCACCGGATAAGCTCCTTTGCCGATCCTGTTCTCGAAATAGCGGAAATAACCGACCGCATAGTAAAAAACGGTGGAAAAGCCCTCCTTTTTGAAAACAACGGTACCCGATTCCCCCTTCTTATTAATGCCTATGGCTCGGAAAGACGACTTTCAATGGCACTCGGAACAGACGATATCTCCGCTACAGCCGGAGAACTGGAAAAGCTGTTCAACATGCTCACCGGTTCCGCCGGATCGGTTTCCGACAGGATAAGATCACTGCCTGAACTGATCAGGGTCGCCGGATATCTTCCCGTTCATACCCGCGGGAGAGGAAGATGCCGGCAGGTAATCCACAGAAAACCCGACCTGACGATGTTTCCGGTTCTTAAATGCTGGCCCCACGACGGGGGCAGATTCATAACACTGCCTGTCGTTCATACCCGCCACCCTGTTACCGGAAAGACAAATGCCGGAATGTACCGGATGCAGGTGTTCGGTCCCGATACTGCAGGCTTGCACTGGCACAGGCATAAGACGGGTGCAAACCATTATGAGGAATGGAAGAAGACAGGAAAAAAAATGCCGGTTTCGGTTTCACTCGGGGGCGATCCCGTTTATACATATTGTGCAACTGCACCTTTACCTGAAAATATTAACGAATACATACTTGCTGGCTTCCTCAGGAAAAAGAGGGTTAAACTGGTGAAATGCCTTACCAATGATCTTTATGTTCCGGCTGATGCCGATATTGTAATCGAGGGATACGTCGATCCTTCCGAGCCACCGGTAATGGAGGGACCTTTCGGGGATCACACGGGTTTTTACAGTCTGGCAGACCTTTATCCCCTTTTTCATGTGACCTGCATCACGCACGCGGCCGATGCCGTTTACCCTGCAACCATTGTAGGGATACCGCCCCACGAGGACACGTGGCTCGCATTGGCAACCGAAAAGATATTCCTGGCACCCCTGAAGCTGGCCATTCAGCCGGAAATAATCGATTTTCATATGCCAGTGGCCGGCGTTGCCCATAACCTGGTTATAGTGAAGATCAAAAAGAGCTTCCCCGGCCAGGGGATGAAGGTTATCAGCTCCCTCTCGGGAGCGGGACAGATGATGTTCACTAAATATATGGTGGTGGTAAGCGGCGATGTCGACATAAGGAATTACAGGGAGCTTGCAGCTCATATTGCTGAGAACACGGTGCCGGAGAGGGATTTTGTGTTTAGCACCGGTCCTATGGATGTTCTGGATCATTCGTCCGACCGTTTTTCATTCGGAGGCAAGGCAGGGGTGGATGCCACGGAAAAACTCCCTGAAGAGACAGGGGGGATACGACCGGCCGGAGTATCTTCGGATCCGCCTGACATTGATCCTGCAGGCATCCTGAATGTACCCTTCATAAAGGGATACAGGGAATACAGGATAAACGGCAGGAATAAAATTCTTTTGCTTGGCGCCAATCCTTCGGACGACAGCGGAAGTGTTGACAGGATATGCCGGCTTCTGAAGGAAAACTCCGGTTTGCTGAGCTGTTGTCTGGTTCTGGTGCTCGATCACACTGTTGACCTCGAAGATCTGAATATTGTAGCCTGGCAGTTGCTTGGAAACTCCGATCCCGTGAGGGATCATTGCTTTATATCTCCCGGATCGGTACTGATTGACGGAACCATTAAGGTTTACCGGAAGGGAGGCTTCCCGCGGCCGTGGCCGAATGTTGTATGTGCCAGCAGGGAAACGATAGAAAGCGTTGACAAAAAATGGGATTCCCTTGGTTTTGACCGTTCTGTACCTTCCTTTTCACTCAGCTACTCGGGTCTTTTAAGAGATGGCGGGGATACAGTATCCATATGAAAGCCGCGGAAGTTTCCGGTCCTGATCATGGAATGGCCGGATCTGAACACTTATGGAATCAGAGCAGTTGCCTGATCTTTTCAAGCAGCATCTCGGGATGAAAAGGCTTTGAAATATAATCATCAATCCCTGACGAAAGGCATATTTCCTTATCTCCTATCATTGCATTGGCAGTTATGGCAATTATCGGCACATGTTTTCCGGAACCGGCTTCCATTTCGCGGATCTTTTCAGCCGCCTCTATCCCGTCCATCACCGGCATCACAATATCCATAAGGATCAGGTCATATTCCGATTCCCTGAGTTTTTCCATTGCTTCGCTGCCGTTTGAAGCCGTATCGACCGTGCCGGCTAAGGGTTTGAGCATGAGCAGGGTAGTATCCCGGTTTAAAAGGTTATCCTCAACAAGAAGTATCCTGGCATCCTTTATTTCCTTTCGGACTCTTTCCTTTTCAGCGATGGTTTCCTTTTCAAGGTGTCCTGCCTGAAGCACTCCGGAGGAAAGACAGCTGAAAGGCATCCTGATATTCAGTACCGAGAAGTTCTCACCCAGTTCCTGACTGAAACAGCCCTTTTTCCGGGATATCAGCCGTGCGGCAAGCTGACCTGCAGGACCTTCATGATCAATGAAACTGATCCTTCTGTCGGTCTGTATTCTCAGGTAAAGATAATTCATTTGCTTCGCTTCCTTCTCCTTCTTTACACTGATATTGACCTTCACAGGTAATCCCGATTGTCCCGCTTCTATGGTATTGAATATATCGAGAAGAATCTGTTTTATTATTATCGGATCGCCGCTGCATTCATATTCACTGTAATCCTTTTTGCTGAAGATAAAGTCGAGTTTTGCCTTCTCCTTTTGCCTGAAAAGGTCGATGGTGTTCTGAATCGTTGAAAGCATGTTGTATCTTATTGCTTTGCGTTTGCCAAAGCTTATGCTGCCTGCCGATTCCATAGTTAACTCATTGACAATGGTAACCATGTTGTTTGTTGAGGCAATGAAGGTCTCCAGAAGTTCCTTCTGTTTTTTCTGAAGTTCGGTATTGAGAAGAAGATCTGAAATGACAACGAGATTATTGAGCGGTTCACGGATCCTGTGAGAGAAACCGGCGATTACATCCTCTTTCTTCTCTCCCGAGCTTGAAGCTTCTTCAACTGATTCCCTGACGGATCTCAGCAGGGAGCCGGTTTTGCGGAATACCAGGATCTGCATGGTGGCGCCTGCTATTATCAGGATGCCGCAGGGCAGGCGTGCATCGAACGACAGGAGAACTATTGCAAGAATAAGGCAGATGAGCGAAACTATTGAATAGACTTCGATCAGATTCCTTCTTCCGGCATATTCTTCCCCGGAATACATACTTCCGGAATTAGCTGTGCCATTACCGTTTATTGCCATTGTACCAGGTCAGATGTATTGTAGAAATGTAAAATAAAAATCATTGATGATAAATATCCATACCATTAGATAACGTTACTATGCAGGAAAATCTTATTTTTGTTTTTGTGGTATAGTTTTTGAACCTTCGGATATTAAAATCATCTGCCAAAATGAAGACGATAATCAGGGTTTTGCTGGTGTTCGCGGTGATTTCCGCCGGCGGATCTTTTTATCCGGCTGCCGGGCAGGAAAAAGACGGGATGGTAGAATATACACCCGACTTCCGGTTCGAGGACGGTATTTACCTGAATTTCGAACAGGTTAAGGCAAACAAGCCCATACCAAAGGCAAAAATTCTTACTTCGACCGATTACAATGACAAGGATTTTTTCAAGAATCTGCTGGAGTCGGACAAGATCTATTTTTACGACGCGATGGGAGTAAGACAGGAAATTGACAAGTCGGAGATATGGGCATTTGCCAGGAATGGTATTCTGTATATCCAGGTGCAGGGAAACTTCAACAGGATAACCTTTATAGGGAGTATCTGTCATTTTGTTGCCGACATAACTTCGTATGACAACAGGTACTACAATTATCCTTACGGGTATTATGATCCCTACATGTCATATCCTTACTACAGGTACCCTTACAGTCTTTACAGCCCCTATTCCTACGGTAACTACTATTATCCATACGGACCTTATTATTCTCCCTACAGAAATAATCTCGGGCGCAATGAACTGAGGCAATATCTTATTGATTTTGACACGGGTAATGTTCTGGAGTATGATCTTGAGAATACGGAGCTTTTGCTTATGAAGGACCATGAACTTTACGAGGAGTACATGCATCTCGCGAGAAAAAAGAGAAAGGATTTGATGTTTGTTTACATACGCAAGTTTAACGAAAGGAATCCTCTGTATATTCCGTCAAACCAGGGACTTTAAATGAAGAGACTTTTTTTGTTCTTTCAGCTGACAGTTTTCTGCGGATTACTGTCCGGACAGGCGCCTTTTCCTTCAGGCAGTGAAATCAGGCAGTTTATGTCATCCACAACATGTGTCGTACTCGAAAGTGGCAACACCATCTATAATGCATATATCAGGCAGGCAGTCACGGAGTACTGGAACGTCACTCCTTACGAGTTCATAAATCAGGACGATTTTGATGAAAAACGCGGCGATCCTGCCTTTTCATTCCTGATCCTTACCGAAACACGTCCGGCCAACGATAAGTCGGGCTCCTCATACAATTTCTTAAACCTTCTCCAGGGAAAGAATGTACCTGAAATAGGAAGAATGCCTGAGATATCGGCAATTCCCCTTTCAGCAGGCGGAGAGGACGATTTGGAATACGGGTATAAACTGGGTGCAATATTGTTGTTTATGCAGAATCATGCCCGTCTGATAGCTGAAAACCCCATGATGGTAGGCAGAAGATTGCTGAGTTATTACAACCGGTTCACCCCCGAAGTACGGAGCAGGAAGATTCTTGCAACGGAGGCGGATCTTTCACCGGCTATCGCTTCCGCGGATAAAATAAAAGAAATGTACCCCTACGATTTTGAGATTGTTTCAGAAGATGAGATTGTCACGGCCATTCATGAGAAGACGCCCAATATTCTGATCCTGCATAAGGTGGGCCCCGGTGAGGATGCGACTGCAGGTTTCTGTTACAAGATGCTTTTCGGAACCGACGATTCGGGTTTGTATTATTACAACCAGCACAGGATAGACAGGAATAACCCCAACGGACTGCTTCCCGCGGACCTGAAGCGTTTTATCAGGCCCTGAAATGCAACATCTGCCGGGTAAAAGCGTCTTTTAGCAAAAGAGTCGTCATGAAACCCATGTCTGTCGAATACAAAAACACCTATTTACATAACTTTCAGTCATGTGGCTTCTCCCGCCTGAGCGGGGACCTTTAAATCAAAAATTATAACCCGATGTACGAAATAAGAGAACTGTCGGAAAGCGAAAGGAACTGGGCAATGCTCTGTCATCTGTCGGCATTTGCCGGTTATTTTTTTCCTTTCGGAGGCATACTGGGGCCGCTGATCTGCTGGCTGATGAAGAAGGATGAGTCGCCATGGGTGGACTTTAACGGGAAACGGTCACTGAACTTCCAGATTTCCATCTTGTTATACATGATGCTGGCAACCCCGCTTGCCTTTATAATAGTGGGTATTCCCATACTTTTGTTCCTCGGTTTTCTGGAAGTAATCTGTATTGTGATAGCAAGTATCAGGGCATCTAAGGGCGAAGAATTCAGGTATCCCCTGTGTATCCCTTTCATTCAGTAATATTTTTGTTCATACTTGTGTTGTCAGGTCAGAAATTTGTATATTTCTGGTTTGATTAAGCTGTTCTGCCATGAAGAAAGAATCCGCCACAAAGAAAGCATCCGCCGCGAAAAAGGCCTCCGCCGCGAAAAAAGCATCTGCCGCGAAAAAAGCATCTGCCGCGAAAAAAGCATCTGCTGTGAAGAAAAATAATAAGGAAAAGAAAGCCAGGGTAAAGGTTTTCGAGAAAAAGGATCTCTATCGCGACATCGAGGCTGAGAAACGTGATAAGATGGAAAGCTCCGAGTACCTGAAGGAACTCAGGAGCCTGGAGATTGAGCTTGTCAAGCTGCAGGAATGGGTGAAAGCCAATAAACTTAAGGTTGTGGTCGTGTTTGAAGGTCGTGATGCCGCCGGAAAGGGAGGAGTAATCAAGACCATTGCAGGCTGTCTGAATCCAAGAATCTGCCGCATTGTTGCTTTGGGTATTCCCACCGAAAAGGAAAGGACACAATGGTATTTCCAGCGTTATGTGTCTGAGCTTCCGTCAGGAGGTGAGATAGTCCTGTTCGACAGAAGCTGGTACAACAGGGCAGGGGTTGAAAAGGTGATGGGATTCTGCACCGATGAGGAATATGAGGAGTTCCTGCGTTCGTGCCCGGAATTTGAAAGGATGCTTATCCGGTCCGGAATTATATTAATAAAGTACTGGTTCTCAATAAGTGACAAGGAGCAGGAAAAGAGGTTTCAGGACAGGATAAATGATCCCACAAAGCGCTGGAAGATAAGTCAGATGGATGTGGAGTCGCGCGAAAAATGGGTTGAATATTCTATAGCAAAGGACAAGATGTTCTCCTACACCGATATCCGTCAGTCGCCATGGTTTGTCGTTCCGGCCGACGACAAGAGAAGAGCCAGGCTAAACTGTATCGATCACCTGCTTTCAATGATCCCTTACGAGGATCTTACCCAAAAATCTATAAAACTCCCGCCGCTGAAACATGAGGTAGCTTATGTAAGGCCTCCCATCACCGAGCAGAATTTTGTTCCGGGAAAATACTAGGATGGTCTTGCGGTCTGGCTCCCTTCGGTCGCAGGACCGCACGACCGCACGACCGCACGACAGGCGACCGTAGGGAGCCAGACTATACGACTTTCCCTTTTTATTCCTACTTTTGTCCTTTATCTTATTAAAATGAAGCCTTCAATACCAAAAGGAACCCGCGATTTCTCACCGGACGAGATAATGAAACGGGAAACTATCTTTGAGACGATCAAAAAGGTTTTCAGGTACTATGGCTACCAGGCTATTGAGACTCCTGCAATGGAAAACCTTTCGAC
>JAAYQC010000168.1 GCA_012519515.1 Bacteroidales bacterium
ATAGCCGGAGTAACGGTAACTACTTTCGGGGTCGACGGAACCTTGTTCTCGGGAGACGGTAAAATGCTTTACCCTGTTGTTTCATGGCAGTGTGAGAGGACAAAACAGATCATGCAGGACATCGGAAAGTATATTCCGCCCGAAGAGCTGTACAGTGAGAGCGGAGTTCTTCCATATAGCTTCAACACGATCTACAAACTGGTATGGTTTCTTGAGAACAGGCCGGAAATCATCAGTAAGAGCCATGTTTTTCTTTTTATGCCCTCCATTTTCATCCGGATGCTGACAGGTGAAATGATAAATGACACCACCATGGCAGGCACGTCGATGATGATGAACCAGCACGGCAGGGATTACTCTGACCTGATCCTGGGAAAGACAGGTATCGGCAGGGAACTGATGGGCCCTCTTGCAGAACCCGGCACAATTGCCGGAACCGTGAGCACTAAGGCCGCGGAAGAAACTGCCCTGCCAGCCGGCACTCCCGTTGTGCTTACCGGGCACGATACCCAGTTTGCCATTTTCGGATCAGGTGCCGGGAAAAATGAACCGGTGCTCAGCTCAGGCACCTGGGAAATCCTTATGGTCAGGGCAGGGGATTTCATAGCCGGACCGGAGCAACTCGATCTGGAAATAACCACCGAACTTGATTCAAGGCCGGGACTTTTCAATATAGGAACACAGTGGATTGCATCCGGTGTCATTGAATGGGTACGCCGGAATCTTTACAGTGACCTGGGCGACAATGCTTTCGAACTTATGATAGAAGGAGCTGAGAAAGTTGCCGAAGGATGCAGGGGGGTAAAGGTAATTCCCAAATTCTACGAGGAAAGGGGAAGCGGGCCGGGAGGACAGATTCTCGGATTAACCATGGAGTCGACCAGGGATGAGATATTCAGGGCTGTCCTTGAATCCCTTTCCCGGAGATTGGCCGAAGGCATGGCCGCTCTTGAAAATGCAGGCGGATTCAGGGCGGGAAGCATCCTGTGCGTAGGCGGAGGATCGCGGAACAGGCTGTGGAACAAACTGAGAGCCAGATCGACAGGCCTGCCTCTCAGAATAATAAAACAAAAGGAGACAACGGTACTCGGAGCCTCGCTTTTCGTTCAGGCAGCATGTGGAAACTTCAGTTCGCCGGAAGATGCAAGGTCTGAAATAGATTATAATATTGAAATTATAGAACCCGATTAGATGACAGATCAATAACCGGGCATAATAATGGATACAGCATATTTCAACTCCGGGGGTGAACTCAGGGAGAGGTTCAACGGTCAGATCTGCCTGTTCAAACATTCGTGAGTCTCTCAGGCGATAGCTGAATTTTAATATCTTTGCACAAATTTTTAACCGACCGGTTTATGATGTTAAGTGAACAGGAACGGATACGCAGGGATGCGCTTTCAGAACTCAGGAAGCTCGGTATAGATCCTTATCCGGCAGCCGAATACAAAACAAATGCCTATGCTGCAGATATTTTGAATGAATTTGACAGGGATGAATCGAAATTCGGGGATGTCTGCCTTGCCGGAAGGATAATGAGCCGCCGGATAATGGGAAGTGCCTCCTTTGCAGAACTTATGGATTCGACAGGAAGGATACAGATCTATGCCCGAAGGGATGATATTTGTCCGGGTGAAGATAAAACCCTGTACAACACAGTATTCAAGCGTTTGTTGGATATTGGCGACATCATCGGGGTGAAAGGTCATGTTTTCAGGACTCAGATGGGCGAGATAACTGTGCATGTAAGGGAATTCACCCTGCTGAGCAAATCACTCAGGCCGCTGCCCGTGGTCAAGGAAAAGGACGGTATCCTGTATGATGCTCTGACTGACCCGGAAATGCGTTACCGCCAGCGTTATGTTGACCTGATTGTAAATCCGTATGTCCGCGAGGTATTCCGCGACAGGACCAGGATAGTCCAGTCGATGCGCGAACTTTTCAACTCACGGGGATACCTTGAAGTGGAAACACCTATCCTTCAGCCCATTCCCGGAGGCGCCTCGGCAAGGCCATTCATAACTCATCACAACACCCTCGACATACCGCTTTATCTCAGGATTGCCAACGAGCTTTACCTGAAAAGACTTATCGTTGGCGGATTCGAAGGAGTGTACGAATTTGCCAAGGATTTCCGCAATGAAGGCATGGACCGGGATCACAACCCCGAGTTCACGGTGCTTGAGATCTACGTGGCATACAAGGACTACTTCTGGATGATGAACTTCACGGAAGAGATCATACAGAAAGCCGCTATGGACATTCATGGCACCACGAAGATTGTATACGGTGACAAAACCATAGACCTCTCTCCCCCTTACAAAAGGATTTCAATGATTGATGCGATCAGGGAGAATACAGGAACGGACATCACGGGAATGACAGAGGAGGAACTAAGAAAGGTATGCGACAGGCTGGAGGTAGCCCATTCCCCTGAAATGGGAAAGGGCAAGCTTATCGATGAAATCTTCGGAGAGAAATGCGAGCACAACTATATCCAGCCAACATTCATAATCGATTACCCTGTTGAAACATCACCGCTTACCAAGATGCACCGGAGCAAACCCGGCCTGGTTGAAAGGTTTGAACTTATGATAAACGGCAAGGAGATTGCAAACGCGTATTCGGAGCTGAATGATCCGGTAGATCAGCTTGAGAGGTTTCAGGAACAGTTGAGACTGTCTGAAAAGGGTGATGATGAGGCAATGTTCATCGATCTCGATTTTGTAAAAGCCCTTGAGTACGGTATGCCTCCGACTTCCGGGATGGGTATCGGCATTGA
>JAAYQC010000169.1 GCA_012519515.1 Bacteroidales bacterium
TTCCTTGATTTTGGCTAGCTGTGACGATGAAACTAAAAGTACTTTTGCCCCGGAATGAACCAGAATGTTACTGACCTCGTTTGCCGAAAAGTCGGGCAATACCGGGACCACTACCGCACCCATGAAAGTTATGGAGAAATAAACCGAGCTCCAGTTTGGCATGTTGTTGCTCAGCAGGGCAACCTTGTCGCCCGGCTGAACGCCAAATTTTTCAAGAAAGGCCATCAGGGCCTTTATTTCCCTTGCTGATTCATTGTACGTACGGGGCTTCTCTCCTACATAGGCGTATGAGTTGCGCTCACCGAATTTTCTGACTGTCTCCGCGAAGATCGCGGGAAAGGTTAGCTTTGTATTATTCTCTGTCATTAGGCAGGAAATTATAGAACAAAAGTGTGCAAAGATGTATAAATAATTCGAGATCGCGGCAATAACATTACAATTATTACTTTATTGCGTCGATATGGGATTATTGTTTCGGACAATTTTCGGTGAACTTGGTTAAATTTGCACAGATTGTTTAAAGAACACGAAATGGCAAAAATTATAAGGATAACGAAGATATTTTCGTTTGAGATGGCCCATGCGCTGTGGAACTATGATGGTCCGTGCAGAAATATTCACGGCCATTCGTACAGGTTGTTTGTAACGGTTTCCGGAAGTCCCGCCCACGACCCGGCAGGTCCCCGAAACGGGATAGTGATCGATTTCAGTGATCTGAAAAAACTGGTTCACGAAAAAATCATCAGCGTTTTTGATCATTCCCTGACCATATCTTCCGGACAGGACAATGAAAGCACTGAAGCCTGCAGGGCCATGTTCGGAAATACGGTGGTTGTTGATTACCAGCCCACCTGCGAGAATCTTGCAGCTGATTTTGCCTCAAGGATCATGCGCGGGCTTCCTCCGGGGATAAAGCTTCACAGCCTGAAGCTTTATGAAACTGCCACTTCGTATGCCGAGTGGTTCGCATCAGACAATGAATAACAACGATATGTCAGATTACCAGCCTAAAAAACTTTTCCTGCTCGATGCCTATGCATTGATATTCCGTGCATATTATGCTTTCATCAGGAATCCCAGGATTACCTCCGGTGGACTGAACACCTCTGCTGTTTTTGGATTTCTGCTTGCTCTCAGGGAGGTACTTCAGAAGCAAAAGCCAAGCCATATCGGAGTGGTTTTTGACACCCATGAACCAACATTCAGGCACGAGATCTTCAGCGATTACAAGGCCAACCGCGATGAAACGCCCGAGGACATCAGGAAAGCTGTTCCCTACATCCGCAGACTTCTGGAGGCATACAGGATCCCGATACTTGAATGCCCGGGCTTTGAAGCCGATGATGTGATAGGGACACTGGCAAAAAAAGCATCCGTGAAAGGATTTGAAACTTTTATGATGACTCCCGACAAGGATTTTGCCCAGCTCGTTTCGGAGAATGTCTATATGTTCAAGCCTTCGCGAAGCGGCAATGAATCGGTTATATGGGGCGTGAATGAGATAAAGCAGGAATTCTCAGTAAGCGATCCCTCGCAGGTGATAGATATTCTTGCCCTGATGGGCGATTCGGCCGACAATATTCCCGGAGCTCCCGGTGTGGGGCCCAAGACCGCTAAGAAACTCATTTCGGAATATGGTTCGGTTGATGAGGTTTTAAGGAACACGGACAAGCTGAAAGGAAAACTTAAGGAATCAATTGAAAACAACAGGGGACAGATTGAACTTTCGAGGACCCTTGCAACAATCGATACCGATGTACCGGTAGAATTCTGTGAGGAAGATCTCATCGTTGAGTCCCCCGACCGTGAGAAACTTATAAAGCTTTTTGACGAGCTGGAATTCAGGTCCCTTGCATCGGAGATACTTAGCGGGCCCGACTTTGTCGCGGGTGCTCCGGAACCCCGGTCCGGCACCGTCGCGGTAAGCGGACCTACACAGGGAAGTCTCTTCGGCAGCGAGGAACTTGCCCGTACCACCGGTAAAACCACGATTGAATCGGTGGAGCATAGTTATCTTCTCATTGACGGCATGGAGGAACTCGTGAAATTTGCCGCCGAGGCAATGAAACATGAAGAGATATGCTTCGACACCGAAACCACAAGCATCAATCCTCTGGAAGCAGAGCTTGTGGCCATTGCATTTTCATGGGAGAAGGGGAAGGGTTGGCTGCTTCATTTTCCCGGACCGGAAGAAGACACGAGGAGCAAGCTTGAGATACTGAGGCCGGTTTTTGAGAACAGTAAAATAACAAAGGTCGGACAGAACATGAAGTTCGACATCCAAGTGCTGGCCAACTATGGCATCGGGCTGAAGGGAAAGCTCTTCGACACCATGATCGCCCACTATCTGCTTGAACCCGACATGAGGCACAATTTGAACCTGCTTGCAGAGAGTTATCTCTCATACAGCCCGGTACGTATTGAATCGCTTATAGGCGAGAAGGGAGCCTCACAGCTTAACATGCGCTCTGTGCCGCTTGACCGGATCAGGGAGTATGCAGTTGAGGATGCCGACCTTACATACCAGCTGAAGCAGGTATTTGAGCCGAGACTGAAGGCGGAGGGCCTGTCGGAACTGGCGTCAGACATAGAAATGCCACTTATCGCCGTGCTTGCCGAAATGGAAAGGACAGGGGTGAAGCTTAACCAGGATGACCTCAGGGCTACCGCGACAAGTCTCAGGGAAGACATTCTGTCGCTTGAGGGAGAGATCCATTCTCTTGCCGGAATTGAATTCAATATTTCCTCGCCGAAACAGCTTGGCGATATCCTGTTTATCAGGCTTAAACTCGATGATAATGCCAGGATGACCAGGACAAAACAGTTCAACACGAGCGAGGAGGTACTTCAAAGGCTGTCAAGCCGCCATCCTATCATCAATAAGGTTTTGGAATACAGGGGGCTGAAAAAACTGCTCTCCACCTATGTCGAGGCTCTTCCCCAGCTGGTCGACAGAAGGACGGGAAGGATACACACCTCCTTTAACCAGGCGGTGACCTCGACCGGGCGTTTGAGCTCAAATAATCCGAATCTTCAGAACATTCCGGTAAGAGACGAAAGGGGAAGGGAGATAAGAAAGGCTTTTGTCCCGGAAGAAGGGAAGCTTTTCCTTTCGGCCGATTATTCCCAGATTGAGCTCAGGCTGATGGCTCATCTCAGCGGCGACCATAACATGATAGCTGATTTCCTTTCCGGAAACGACATACATGCGGCCACTGCTGCAAAGATCTATGGAGTCGGAATTGAGGATGTAAGCCGTGAGATGAGAAGCAGTGCGAAGACCGCCAATTTCGGTATCATTTACGGGATCTCTTCGTTCGGTCTTTCGGAAAGGCTTACTATAAGCAGGAAGGAAGCGAAGGACCTCATCGACGGCTATTTCAATTCGTATCCGGGAGTGAAAAAGTATATGGATGAAAGCATAAGAAAGGCAAGGGATACAGGATATGTCACCACCATGTTCGGCAGGAGGAGGTATCTGAGGGATATTCAGTCGAGAAACCAGGTAGTGAGAGGTAATGCCGAAAGAAATGCCATAAATGCCCCCATTCAGGGCACTGCAGCCGATATTATCAAGATAGCCATGGTACGCATCCATGAAAGGCTTAAAAGTGAAAAATACGCCTCTAAAATGATTTTACAGGTTCACGACGAGCTTATTTTTGAGGTAGAGCCCGGTGAGCTTGACCGGCTCCGGGAGATGGTTATTAATGAGATGTCGGGTGCGGCGAAGCTCGACGTGCCTCTGAAAGTTGATGTCGGAACGGGAAGCAACTGGCTTGAAGCTCACTGAGTGTCAGGCGAACCCCTGCTACGGGATGGAGATGAACCGGCTTTTATGCCTCTCTTCGCAGGAGGCGGATTTTTGTGTTAATAGATTAACAATAAGCATATTACTATGCATTTACCAAAGGGTCCGCTTACAACCGGCATAATCTCTGAGCTGATTGCGAAAGGCGTAGAGACAAAGGAATTTAGAGCGCATTCGCTCTTCCCTGACCAGGTACGAAACGGACTTTCAGGCGGAGGGCGCGTAAGGGCGATAGAGTACTCCGCCCGCGAGGAGATGATTGTCAGACGTTCTTTTCGTCTCCCTTATCGTGATCATATCTTAAGCCCGGCATGATCACATTGTCTTCATGGCTGATAAGTATTGAACCGGCCCTGCCCTGAAGAATAGACTTGTATTCGTCGGCTGATTTCAGTATTTCGACGGCTTTTTTGACCTGTACGTCGGTGCCCAGACTGAATTGTATTGATCCTTCCTCGTAGAAATACCTTCCGATAATCTCATCGGCAAGTAATTCGGTTATTTCATCCCTGAATGTTACCAGGTCGTTGTCGAGAGTATGTCTGAGTTCGTTCTGGAGTTCAGTGAAGAGGTCCTTGTGCAGCTCGTAGTATTTTTCTCTTTTGGCATTTGAGATAAGCTCGTTGAGCGACAGTTCTGTAATGGTGCTGTAGTTGAATTCGCGTTCCACGAGGTAGTTTCTGAAATCATCGTAAATCTCTTCGCTTATTGTAAATTTCATGGGTGATTCGGGTGCCGGGTGTGACCAGAAATATTTTGTGGCGAAGTCGAAGAAATAGTTTCTCTGGTACAGTTCAGCGGCAATCTGGCTTAGTGGAGAGGGTAGCGCCTCGACATCGGGGCTAATTCCTCCTCCGTCTCTGACCACTCTACCGTTGCGTGTCCGGAATTCGGAGATCAGCGAATCGGGAATTATTCCCACGCTGCCATCCTCGTTGGGATTCGAGAAGTCGAGGGCCTGTATGCATCTACCGCTGGGGATGTAGTATTTGGCTGTTGTTACCTTGAGCTGGCTGTTGTAGCTGAGTGGTCTGGTTATCTGCACCAGTCCTTTTCCGTATGAACGCTGGCCCACAACGACACCGCGGTCGAGGTCCTGGATGGCTCCGGCCACTATTTCGGATGCTGAAGCCGATCCCCTGTTTATTATCACTGCAAGTGGTATATTCTGGTCGACGGCTGCCTTTGAGGTCTTGAATGATTCATCGAACTGTTTCACTTTTCCCTTTGTCGACACGATTTCATTTCCCGGTCCGACGAAAAGATTCACTACATTGACAGCTTCCGTAAGAAGTCCCCCCGGATTGCTTCTAAGGTCGAGTATTATTTTGGTTGCTTTCTCATTCTTCAGTTTTATCAGGGCATTCCGGACATCTTCAGAGCAGTTCTGGGTGAAGTTGGTGAATCGTATGTATCCTGTTTCATTATCTATCATTCCGTAATAGGGTACGGAAGGTATCTCTATTTTTTCCCTTTTGACGGGGATCTCCATTTCCTTTCCGTTCCTTTCGATAGTGAGCATCACCGTTGTTCCCGGGTTTCCCTTGAGTTTCTGGCTGACAGTCTCGGTATCTGCTCCTTTCAGGGCGAAGCCGTCAACTTTTTTAATCAGGTCGCCTGCCCTGACTCCCGCCAGATCGGCCGGGAAACCTTTATAAACAAGGGATATCACAACATATTCGCCTCCTCCTCTTATAAGCGAACCGATGCCGCCGTATTTACCTGTTGTCATAAAGGCAATCTCATCGCTTTCCGATTCGGGATAGTAGACCGTATAGGGATCAAGTGACTTGAGCATATTGTCAATCCCGGTTTTTACCAGCTTGTCGGGATTCAGTTCATCCACGTAGAAGGTATTGAGTTCACGGTAAAGTGAGAAAAAAATATCAAGGTTTTTGGCTATTCTGAAATCCCTGGTTTCCTGTGTTGCCAGGAAGGAGATGCTTATTCCTGCCGTTATAAGAATGGCAGCCAATGCAATAAATCTTATCCGTCGTGATTTTTTCATTTCTTGTTGTTTACTGACATAATGCATTCGGGAGCGAAAATAAGAAGAAATTCGTGAACAGGGCTGGGATAGAAATATTTAAAAAAA
>JAAYQC010000170.1 GCA_012519515.1 Bacteroidales bacterium
ATATAAAGTTATATAATTTATTGATAAAACCGAATATTTAGTGAATATTTAATAAAAATGTTATAATCCGGGGATTTTCACTTAATAGTTTTGGTATTGTTATGCAAAAAAGATTTATCATCTTTACAGCCTGGAAATTCAAAATAACTGCTGAAGTATAATGGCCACAGACGACAAGAAAAAAAAGAATCCTGAGGGAGAGATGTCCTTTCTGGAGCATCTTGAGGAATTGAGGTGGCATATTATCAGGTCTGTCATTGCCATATTTGTGCTGATGATCGTAGCTTTCATGTTCAAGAATTTAATATTTGACAAAATAATCCTTGCTCCAAAGGAGCCTGATTTCTTCACCAACAGGATACTTTGCCGGCTGGGAGAGCTAGTTGGTTTAAATGCTTTGTGTATCAACTCAAAACCGGCCAATCTGATAAACATAAAAATGGCCGGCCAGATAACCACTCACATCGTCGTTGCGCTGGTTGCCGGACTGATAGTTGCTTTTCCCTATATATTATATGAATTCTGGAAGTTTTTCAAGCCTGCCCTTCACAAAAACGAGCAGCAGGTAGCCAGGGGCGGTGTTCTTGTCACCTCAATGCTTTTCTTCATGGGTGTTCTTTTCGGATATTTTGCCCTTGTTCCCCTGTCGATCCACTTCCTCACAACCTATGAGATCAGCACCGACGTGGTAAACCAGATCAACATCCGTTCCTACATTGGTACCATAACCTCAATCTGCCTTGCCACAGGTTTGATCTTTGAGCTTCCTGTGATCTCTTATTTCCTGACAAAGGTGGGGCTGATCACACCTTCGTTCCTTACAAAATACAGGAAGCATGCAATTCTTATCATTGTTATCTTGGCGGCCATCATTACGCCTCCCGATGTATTTTCACAGATGCTTGTATGTATTCCCCTTCTGATCCTCTATGAAGTGGGTATTGTTATCTCGAGGCGTGTTATGAAACAGAAAGAGAAAGATCACAAGGAGTTCATGAACGAAAATGCCTCCTGACCTTTGCCTAATGCCATTAACGGATGAAGCTCCACACTCATAATCTTGTAAAGAAATACCGCAACCGCACGGTTGTCGACCATGTCTCGATCGAGGTGGAACAAGGGGAGATTGTCGGTCTGCTGGGTCCCAACGGCGCCGGAAAGACCACATCCTTTTATATGATTGTCGGGCTGATAAGGCCCCGGGAAGGAAGCATCTATCTTAACGAAGAAAACATCACGACACTACCTGTTTACAAGAGGGCCCGCAAGGGGATAGGTTATCTCGCCCAGGAACCCTCAGTCTTCAGGAATCTGTCGGTTGAGGATAATATAAAGGCGGTGCTTGAGATGTCGGGGATGTCAAAGGGGGAACAGTCGGAGCGTCTCGAAACCCTGCTCAATGAATTCGGACTTCAGAAGATAAGGAAGAGCAAGGGTGTCCAGCTTTCCGGGGGAGAAAGAAGACGTACCGAGATTGCCAGGGCTCTCTCCCTCAAGCCCAAATTCATCCTGCTCGACGAGCCTTTCGCGGGAGTCGACCCGATTGCCGTGGAGGATATACAGGAAATCGTCTCCAAACTGAAGGACAAGAATATAGGGATTATCATTACCGATCACAATGTTCACGAGACACTGGCTATAACCGATCGGGCCTACCTGCTTTTCGAAGGCCGTATCCTCATGTCGGGGACATCTGCCCAGCTTGCTGAGAATGAACACGTAAGAAAAGTATATCTTGGCAAAAACTTCGAACTCCGCAAGTAAGGCATCGTTTGCAATAACAATTATTTTATCTAATTTTGCGTGGATTTTTCCGCGGATGTGTCGTAATTGGTAGCCGAGCAAGACTTAGGATCTTGTGTCTTTATGACGTGGGGGTTCGAGTCCCTTCATCCGCACCATAATACACCGCACGAAACGGTTGTAATAAAAGCGTTCCGGCGGTTTTTTTAAATACTCAATAAACAGAGATAAAAATGAATATCACCAGGGAGAACACTGACGATCTGAATGCCATCCTGACAGTCGAGGTTGAAAAGAACGACTATGAAGCCAATGTTGAAAAAGTACTGAGAGATTACCGTAAGAAAGCCAATATAAAGGGATTCCGCCCGGGCATGGTACCATTCGGTCTTATAAAGAAAATGTATGGAAGGGCTGTTAAGATTGAGGAGATAAACAAGCTGGTCGCTGAAAATATCCAGAAATATCTTGTCGATGAGAAGATAGAGATACTCGGCGATCCCCTGCCCCGCCCTGATGATAACGAGCATCCGGATTTTGATACGCGGGAATCATTTACATTTTCATTCGACCTTGGCCTGGCACCGGTCTTCGAAACCAAACTCAACAAGAAGAATAAGGTGATATTATATGAGATTGAGGCCGACGAAAAAATGAAGAACGACTATATTGACAACTATGCCCGTCGTTACGGCCGTTTTGAAAAAGCGGATGTCACGGAAGAAAAGGACGTTCTGAAGGGAAAGATTGAAGCGCTTGACGAAAATGACCAGCCCCTGCCCGACGGCCTCTATGCCGACGATACCACCCTGTCGGTGGAGCTGGTCAAGGACAAGAAGATACAGAAGCAGTTTATAGGCAGTAAGGAAAATGACAGCATCATTTTTAACCTGAGAAAGGCTTTCCCGAACGACTATGAAATTGCAGGACTGCTCAAGAGGCAAAAGGAAGAAGTTGAGAAAATCGACGGTAACTTCATGTTTACAATAAATGAAATAACCCGTTTCAGGAAAGCCGAACTCGATCAGGAGCTTTTCGACCGCATCTACGGCGAGGGAGTGGTTACATCGGAAGAAGAATTCCGCAAGCGTATCGACGAGGAGATTGCCGCTTCCCTGAGTGAAGAAACCGGCTACAAGCTGTCGATGGATCTCCGGAAACTTGCTCTCGACAAATCGGAATTCGCACTGACGGAGGATTTCCTTAAAAGGTGGCTCCTGACGGTAAATGAAAACAATTCTGAAGAACAGATAGAAAAGGAATTCGGCAATTTCACCAAGGACCTTAAGTGGCAGCTGATACGCAACAAGATAGCCAGGGACAGCGAGATCAAAATTACACCGGAGGAACTGCAGAAGGAAGCTGAAAACATCACCAGGCAGCAGTTCAGGCAGTACGGACTGTTCTATGCTACCGATGAGCAGGTCACGCATTATGCCAATGAAACTCTTAAGAGAGAGGAGGATGCAAAACGTATTGCCGACAAGATCATTGAGGAAAAAGTAATACAGGCCCTGAAGGATATGGTCAAGCTTGAAACCAAAACGGTGACCGTTGCTGAGTTTAACAAGCTTTTTGAATCGTAATCAATGCTTTAGACCGAACAACAATTTTTTTCGTAACTTTGGGTTATAACAAAAAACATACAACCATGTACAGCTCAAGCGATTTTGGGAAATTTGCACGCGGCAGGCGGGGAATAAGCAGCGCCACCATGCATAAATATGCTTCAGTTATCTCAAACAGCTATATATCCCCAACGATCATTGAGGAGCGTCAGCTTAATGTTGCCTCCATGGACGTTTTTTCGCGTCTTATGATGGACCGGATAATCTTCCTCGGGCTTCCGATTGACGATTATGTGGCAAATATCATCCAGGCACAGCTGCTCTATCTCGATTCTGTCGATCCCGGAAAAGACATACAGATATATTTCAATACACCGGGAGGGTCGGTAAGTGCCGGACTCGGTATTTATGATACCATGCAGTATATCACTGCCGACATTGCCACCATTTGCACCGGCATGGCCGCCTCAATGGGAGCCGTTCTGCTCACTGCCGGAACAAAAGGCAAGAGATCGGCCCTTAAGCACTCCAGAATAATGATTCATCAGCCGATGGGCGGATTCGAAGGCCAGGCATCGGATATAGAGATCCAGGCCAGGGAAATCCTGAAGCTCAAAAGGGAATTGTACGAGATAATAGCCCATCATACCGGCAATCCTATTGAAAAAGTTGAAAAAGACTCCGACAGGGATTACTGGATGACATCTGCAGAGGCTAAGGAATACGGAATGATTGATGAGATTCTCATAAAAGGCGAAGGTCATAAATAATGGATAAGTGTTCGTTTTGCGGCAGGACTAAGAAAGAGGTCAGTATTCTGATAGCCGGGCTGGAAGGTCATATTTGTGATCACTGCATCGAGCAGGCTTACAGTATTATGAACGAGGAACTGGGCACGAAAAGCAGCTTCAGTTTCGATATGGTGAACCTTCTTAAGCCTGCCGAAATAAAAAATTTCCTCGACCAGTACGTTATCGGCCAGGACATGGCCAAGAAGATTATCTCGGTGGCTGTCTACAACCATTACAAGAGGCTGATGCAGAAACCCGATTCTGACGACATCGAGATTGAAAAATCAAATATCATTCTTGTAGGTGAAACCGGTACCGGGAAAACCCTGCTGGCAAGAACTGTTGCCAGGATGCTTAATGTTCCCTTTACCATTGTCGATGCCACTGTTCTTACCGAAGCCGGCTACGTGGGTGAGGACATTGAAAGCCTTCTCACGCGTCTGCTCCAGAATGCCGACTATGATGTGAAGGCTGCCGAAAAGGGAATCGTGTTCATCGATGAGCTCGACAAAATTGCCCGGAAAGGCGACAACCCGTCAATAACAAGGGACGTATCGGGCGAAGGCGTTCAGCAGGGACTGCTCAAACTTCTCGAAGGATCAATAGTGAACGTTCCCCCGCAGGGAGGCAGAAAGCACCCTGAACAGAAAATGATACCTGTCAACACGAAGAACATACTTTTCATATGCGGCGGGGCTTTCGAGGGAATTGAAAAGAAAATAGCCCAAAGACTTAACACCCAGGTTGTAGGCTTTGGTGCCTCCAAGCACAGGAGCAGGATCGATAAGGACAACCTCCTGCAATACATTGCACCTCAGGATCTGAGGGCATACGGGCTTATCCCCGAGATAATAGGAAGGCTTCCCGTGCTGACTCACCTGAATCCACTCGACAGAAAAGCGCTCAGGGCAATACTTTCCGAACCAAAGAATGCGCTGGTAAAACAGTATGTCAAGCTTTTCAAGATGGATGGAATCGATCTCAGCTTCGGCGAAGGAGTTCTCGATTTCATTGTCGACAAAGCCATTGAATTCAAACTCGGAGCGCGCGGACTCAGATCGATATGCGAAACCATCATGCTCGATGCAATGTTCGAGTCGCCGTCGTCCGGGACCAAAGAGCTTGTCATCACCACCGATTACGCTGTCCGCAAGCTCGAAAGGATCGACATGAAGGTACTCAGGGCATCATAAAGCCCGGCGGCTTTTCTTCCTTTCATAGATCACATAGGAGTATGGTATCTCCTTTTCATCGCGGGTTATGCATTCCTGACGGTCAATCACTTTCCACTTCCTTCCGTCTATCTTTGGGAACCACACATCGGCCTCTGCCTTTCTGTGAACATGGGTTATGTATAACCTGTCGGCCAGGGGCATGAACTGCCTGTACACGCTTCCGCCTCCTATAATGAATATCTCCTGATCGGGATCGCACTTTAAAATTGATTCTTCAATTGAATATACTGCCACTGCAGAGTCGAAACTTTCGCCCGGAATATCCGTTATAACAATGTTATAACGTCCCGGAAGCGGCTTTATGGGCAGCGATTCCCAGGTTCTTTTGCCCATAATCACCGACTTGCCCATTGTCAGCTGTTTGAATCTTTTAAGGTCTTCGGGTATATGCCATAGAAGTTCGTTCTCCTTCCCTAATCCCCAGTCGTCGGATACTGCTGCAATTATTGATATCATAATATTTATTTATATGGAAATATCACCCTTTATATGGGGGTGTGCCGTATAGCCTGTAAGTTCAAAGTCCTCGTATCTGAATTTATCGATGTCTGTCACAGCCGGGTTCAGTTTCATTTCCGGAAGCGGGTAGGGTTTCCTCGTAAGCTGCAGTTTAACCTGTTCAATATGATTCAGGTAGATGTGAGCATCTCCCAGGGTGTGAACAAAATCACCCGGCTTCAGTGAAGTAATCTGTGCAATCATCAGGGTAAGCAGTGCATATGAAGCGATATTGAAGGGAACACCCAGGAAAATGTCGCAGCTTCGTTGGTAAAGCTGGCACGACAGGCGGCCGTCAGTCACGTAGAACTGGAAGAGGACGTGACAGGGAGGCAGGGCCATCCTGTCTATCTCGCCGGGGTTCCACGCGCTTACAATATGCCGGCGCGAATCGGGATTTTCCTTAATTGACCTTATGACATTTGCCAGCTGGTCGATCTTTTCACCGTCGGCCGTGGGCCATGAACGCCACTGGCAACCATATATTGGTCCGAGGTTCCCGTCGGCGTCGGCCCATTCATCCCATATCCTGACGCCGTTTGCCTTGAGATAGGCAGTGTTGGTGCTTCCCGAGATAAACCAAAGAAGCTCATGAATAATGGATTTCAGATGCAGCTTCTTGGTGGTCATCGCCGGGAATCCCTCACTGAGCCTGAATCTCATCTGGTATCCGAAAATGCTCAGTGTTCCCGTTCCCGTACGGTCTGACTTCCTCGTACCCTTGCTGAGTACATGATCGAGAAGATCAAGGTATTGCTTCATTGGCTTCCTTCAGCTAACTATAAGGGTTTATACTGGCAGCAGGCTACCCGGACTTTTTCTTTCGTCTTTCAATTTCATCCCTGATTGTTGCAGCCTTTTCATAGTCTTCGGTTTTGACAGCGTCGTCGATCAGTTTGAAGAGTTCCTCGTCGGAATAGCTGTCATAGCCTGATCCTCCCCCTGAATCAAAAAGGCTTTCCCTGTCAGTTTCGGCTGACGGCTCTGATTCGGATGTTGTTATAGTAATACCGGCCTTATCGAGTATCTCCTCGGTAATGTATATGGGGCATCCAAAACGCAGAGCGAGTGCAACGGCATCTGATGTTCTGCTATCGATCGATATTTCCTTTTCCCCGTTGTTGCACAGCAGTCTTGAATAGAATACGCCTTCTTCAAGTTTGTAGATCATAACCTCTATTACCATGATGTTGAATTCCGCTGCAAAATTCCTGAAAAGGTCATGAGTAAGGGGGCGGGGAGGATCGAGATTCTCCAGTTTAATTACAATTGCCTGGGCTTCAAAGCCTCCGATTATTATAGGAACCCTGCGTTCACCATTTTCCTCAACCAATATAAGAGCGTATGCCCCTGATTGGGTCTGACTGTAGGAAATCCCCAGTACCTTCAGCTTTACTCTCTTCATATCAAACAATTATAAACCAACGAAATATATGAGTCCCGGCTTGTTTCAGACAAATATAAAGATTAAAGCAGTAAGACAAAGGCCTGTAATGTTCTTTTTTCAACATAAATGCCCGTTTGCGCCTGCAATTCGGTATGGATCTTTCAATTCGGGACAAAAATTAAGGCTGTATGATTGACAGATTAATCATTTTGTATATCTTTGCAGTCCGATTTTGAATAAATCCTGGCAGGCTTTACAAAGTTGCATGAAATTTAACATGTACGCCTCCCGGAGTCAATTAAAAAAAGAAGAACAGATGTACGCGATCGTTGAAATTGCCGGTCAGCAGTTTAAGGTAGAAGAAGGCAGAAAGATCTTTGTCCACCGACTGGAAGCGGAAAAGGACGCTATAGTTGAATTTAACAGGGTATTGCTTGTTGAAGACAATGACAAGGTTCTTGTTGGCGAGCCTGTTATTGAGAATTTTGTCGTTGAAGGAAAGGTTCTTGATCATGTAAAGGGCGACAAGGTTATCGTTTTCAAGAAGAAAAGAAGGAAAGGCTACAGGGTTAAAAACGGGCATCGGCAGTTATTCTCCGAGATAGAGATAACAGGTATCGGAGAAAAGGGGAAACTGGGAAAGAAAGAAACTCCCAAAAAGGAAAAAGTGAAGAAGCCTGTTGAGCCGGAAGCAGTAAGCGCTGAGGAAAAGCCTCAGGAGAAGCCCAAAGAAAAGCCTCAGGAAAAGACTGAGGAGAAGCCTAAAGAGAAGAAGGCAACAGCAAAAAAGACTGCAGCAAAGGCTGAGCCCGGGGAAAAGAAGACAGCAGCAAAGAAACCGGCTGAGAAAAAAGCCCCGAAGAAAAAAGAATAATAACTAAAGATTTAAATACTATAGAGATATGGCACACAAGAAAGGAGCGGGCAGTTCACGTAACGGACGCGAATCGGAAAGCAAGCGACTCGGCGTCAAGCTCTATGGAGGCCAGATGGCCAAAGCGGGCAATATAATCGTACGCCAGAGAGGCACAAAGCACAATGCCGGGCAAAACGTCGGCGTCGGCCGCGACCACACCCTTTTTGCATTGAAGGATGGTAAGATTGAATTCAGGAAGAAAAAAGACAACAAGGTTTACGTCTCGGTAATACCGGTGACTGAATAACACAGTATCTTTCAGAATATCAGACTCCCGAAATTCTTTTCCTACGGGGAAAGCATTCCCGGGAGTTTTTGTATTTTTGTTACAGGCCTTTTCTCATTAAAACAACAGCCAGATGCTTACGATAAACCTAATCCGCGAAAACAAGGACTTCGTCATTGAACGACTCAGGGTAAAAAATTTTGATGCTACTGAGACAGTTGATAAAATCCTGGAGCTCGATCAGATGCGCCGGGAGATCCAGTCGAAATTCGACCAGGCGCAGGGCGACATGAACCGGATATCGAAGGAGATAGGAATCATGATGAAGGAAGGCAGGAAAGATGAGGCAGCCCGGG
>JAAYQC010000171.1 GCA_012519515.1 Bacteroidales bacterium
CCTGCCGGCTCTGAGAGCAAGAACATTAAGCTCAGCCAGTTCGGGGCTTTTTCTCGAGAAGAAAGCTATAACGGCTTTTTCAAGACTTTCGTAGGGAAGTCCGAGATACCGCGAGGCCGCTCCGAGAATCACCACATTGCCGGAACGGGCGGAACCAGCCTGCCGGGCAATCTCATCAGCATCAATAATTTTGTGATTCGGAACTTTCCTGATCTGATCGAGGATTTCTTCAAGCGGAGGGTAATTGCCAATGTTAATATATGGTGTGGAGTTTGTGACAAGCCATCCTGATGCAGAAAGCCAGGGAAGATACCTGAGCGATTCCATCGGCTCTACCGATATTATCAGATCTGCCTTTCCATAAGGAATCAGATCGGAATGCACCGGACGGGATGAAAGTCTCAGATGCGACTGGACATCACCTCCCCTCTGACTCATTCCATGAACCTCTGCCTGCTTGAGATGCAGATCGTTTTCCACTGCAGCAAGACCGATTATTGCCGCTATCGACAAAATCCCCTGCCCTCCTACTCCTGATAATATTATGTCGCTCTTCATGATTCCTGTTCTTTGTTTTTGTTCTGTGACGATTCGGCTTTCCTGCGCCTTGATGCGGTCTGAATACATTCCCTTGCAGAGATAATTACCGAAACTCCTTCGTAATCAAATTCTTCCTGCATTACCCTGACATTCTCCTCATGATTTTTCTTAAGGGGTATAATGGTTCTGATATGTTCCGGGGCAACACCAATTCCCTGACAGATCTGTTCGAGCCGCCCTGTGGCATGCGATTTTTGTCCGCCCGTCATGGCAGTGGCCGAGTTATCAGAAATAATTACGGTAACAGGCGAGTTTTTCATTACTGCATCCAGAAGCCCCGTCATTCCTGAATGGGTGAAGGTTGAATCGCCTATCACGGCAACAGAAGGCCTCAATCCGCCATCAGCAGCGCCAACGGCCATGGTTATCGAGGCTCCCATGTCGACGCATGAATTGATTACACTGTAAGGAGGAAGAGCAGCGAGTGTATAACAGCCTATATCTGAGAATACTCCCCGGCTTCCCGATGGCTTGAGGGCATCGATCACCGCAAGGAAAGTGTCGGAATGGCCGCATCCCTTGCAGAATGAGGGCGGCCTTGTTTTAACTACATCCGGAACTTCGAACAGGGGCTGTGAACTGATCCCCAGCGCCCTGGCCACAACCGACGGATTCAGCTCGCCCTCCCTTGGAATGGCGTCGTCGAGCCGCCCGTTCACTGAAAGGCCATTGTCAAGTATTCCTCTCAGACTCTCTTCAATAACCGGATATCCCTCCTCCAGAACGAGAATCTCCTCACAACGACTGGTAAGGTCGCTTATGAGGTCTGACGGAAAGGGATAGCTTGTGATCTTCAAAACAGGAAAGTCTGGACCCTTTTCAGGGAAGTTCTCCATAAGATAGTTGTAGGCAATGCCGCAGGTTATAACTCCTAGCCGCCTGTTCTTTCCGTCCCTGAAGACGTTGTATTTCGAAAGCCGGTTGTCATATTTTAATGATTCATATGTTGAAAGGAGACTATGGTATTTTCTCCGGGCAATGGCAGGCAGCAATACAAACTGCAGCGGGTCGGACGGAATCTGAATAGACTTCTGCGGTAGTGACGACTTTCTCTTTACAGCCGCCCTGGAATGGGCAAGCCTTGTAGTGATCCTGAACAAGACCGGAATCCTGAATTTCTCCGACAAATCAAAAGCATCACTTACCATATCGTAAGCTTCCTGCTGGTTCGAGGGTTCATATACCGGGACAAAGGCAAATTTTCCATACATCCTTGAATCCTGTTCATTCTGAGATGAATGCATCGAAGGATCGTCGGCCGATACTATCACAACACCACCATTAATCCCTGTAATGGATGAGTTGAGAAATGGATCGGCCGCCACGTTAAGCCCCACATGCTTCATCGCTACCATGGCTCGTTTTCCGGTATACGACATTCCCAAGGCCGCTTCCAGAGCTGTTTTCTCGTTGGCTGACCAATCCCTGTGAATACCTCTTTCAGCAGCCTCTTCCGAAGCCTGTATGAATTCCATTATTTCAGTCGAAGGGGTCCCCGGATAGGCGTACATACCACTCAGCCCGGCATCTATTGCACCAAGCGCGATTGCCTCATCTCCGAGTAATAATTGTTTATGCATAATGTTTTATCTGTTGTTACAATCCATAAATAAGGGATATTGCAAAATTACCCGAATAAGTTCAATTATAAAATCCACATGATTTATTTCTGATACAAAAAAGTAAGGAATATAATTTAAAGTGCAGGTTCGCTTCCATCATAGCATTGCATTTAGAGGCACATTATAATGGAATTTGATTAAAAATAAGCTAAAAGCCTTTAAGGTTACGCCCAATAATGTTTATTTTGCAGGCTTTGCGCTATTACATAGCCATAATTTCAGGAATCAGGATTTGAAACGGTTTCTTAATATAATCTTCTTCCTTGTATTGCCGCTGTGCCTGTTTAAGATTCAGGCTCAGGAAACGGAAAGGTTTTTCCAGGTAAGCGGAATAATCTCGGACGAGGAAAACAATCCTCTGCCGAACGTGGGTGTTGTATCAATAAAGCTAAAGAGGGGTACCATCAGCGAAAGAACAGGAATATACAGCATAACAAGCACACCCGGCGACACAATATTTTACAGGGCTCTTGGTTTTAAGAGGAAACTGGTAATACTTCCGGATGATTTTACCGGACGGCATTACAGCCTCGATGTTAAGCTGGGCATTGATACCATACCCATCGATAATGTGGTGGTACTGCCATGGAAGAGTTACAGTGAATTCATCAAGGATATGTCGACTCCGGCGCCCCTGGGACCTGAAATTGAAAATATGAACAGGAACATTGCATCAATTGAGGAAGCAATTTCAACTACGGTTGATGTGAAAATCACCCCGGAAGCGGGTTATCGATATGCCATGCAGCAACAATTCAGAAACAATATAACCAAAGGCCAGTATCCTATCAACAACCTTCTGAATCCGTTTGCATGGTCGAAGTTTATAAACGGCCTGCAGCACGGCCTTTTAAAGAATCAGGACACTCCTGCAAAACCGGCAAAGGTAAAGCAGAAAAAACAGAAGAGAAGGAACAAAAGTGGTAAGGAATAACGGCAAAATAGTTGGTATCCTCGGAACAGTCATCATCCATCTGACTGCTGCCATTATTTTCATGACCTACAAGCTTGGGGAGCTGAAGACAAAGGAGCAGGAGATTCAGAAGTTTGAAATTGAATTTGAAGCCGTCAGGGAAAGGATTGAACAGCAGCCTCTTCCAACTTATGCCGATAATCCTTCTGCAGTAACAGTGGAAAACGTACTCCGGAACGATCCCGAAATGCTTAACATTGCCCGTAATCTTGCTGCAAGGAGTGAAGTGAAAATCGATCCACAGGATTATATCAACATGGTAAAGGACGAGCTTATTGAAAGCGGAAGACTGGGCACCGACAATTACATTGATTCAAGAAGGCAGGGATACCAGCCGGCCCAGGGAGAGGAAATTGCAGTTGATGATAAGGCTGATGAGAAGAATAAGGCTGAGGTAAAGGAAGACAAAGCCAGCGAAGCCGAAAGGATGGCTGCAAATTTCCAGGGTCCGACCAGAATATATTATGATCTTGCCGGCAGAAATCATATCTTCCTTCCCTTGCCAATCTACAAATGCGAGGGATCGGGAAAGGTAGTGCTTGTGATCGAAGTCAATCAGCGGGGATATGTAGAACGGACAACCATTGCCCAGGCGGAAAGTACTGCAACCGACGAATGCCTTGTTGAAAGCGCCATTGGAACAGCCATGAGATCAAGATTCGAAAGCAAGCTTGACGGCCCGAAAATCCAGAAGGGCCTTTTGACCTATATTTTTGTTGCCCAGTAATTTCAGATTACCTTATTCAAGCCGGCGGGATAGCAATGTCAGCCGATTTATTGTTAATAAGATTGCTTATTGAATGCCTTAATATATTCCTGTTAGTTCAAACCGGATAGGTACAGGCAGTGTATTGTCGAAAAGGTTGTATTCCGGCCAGTCGCTGATCTGTGAAACCATGCTTGCCATCATTCTGTTGATGTAGGTATGTATACCGGGACCGTTCCAGGCGCTGGAATTAAGAAGTACAATCCAGGTAAGGCCGTCGGGCTGTCTTTTTATCATGGCAGCTGTGCCGGCAAAGGAACCGGTACGGATCCATGTACCGTTTTCCAGGGTGGTTTTCCATCCCAGCGGAGAGATATTGTTATTCACATCAGTCATGAGTTCAATGCTGCTCTCTGTCAGGATATCATCGTTATAATCAAATCCGTCGACCGCCAGAACAAGTTTCATAAGGTCGGGAGCTGTGGCAAGCCAGTATCCCGCTGCGCCCAGGGCTTCAACGTCATTACCTCCGTATCTGACAGGTACCAACTCGCCCGTGCCATACACTGAAGGACGAAGCGGCATTCCTGCCGGTTCGTAATAGGTTACCTCAAAAGGAGCTTTCTCTTCCGGAAGATTTTTCCCGGGGACAATATCATAAATACCAAGAGGTTCAAATATCGCGGTAGTGCAATAATCCTCATAAGGCATGCCCGATATCTTTTCTATGACCAGACCAAGGATACTGTAGCCGAGATTCGAATATGAACGTCCTGTTCCGGGCGTAAAATGAAGTCGTTTTGAAAGAGCAAAACGGACAATGGTCCTGGTGTCGACCGGAAGGCTGCACTTCATCTCACGGGCAATAACGTGAGGCATGAACATCTGATCGCCGTAGCGCTGTGACCATCCGCCCTCGTGCGAAAGCAAATGGGCAACACTTATATTGAAAACTCTTTTATCTCTTGGATAACAGTAACATGAGTCATTTAAAATGCCATCCGGTCCAAATACCTTGTCGTCGAGTGAAAGCTTCCCCTCCTCCATAAGCTTCATAACAGCAACGGCTGTTACCAGCTTCGAGATGCTGGCAACCCTGAATTTACTGTAAGGCTGTGTCTCAATCCCTGCCGCCGTGTCGGCGTATCCGAATCCTCTTGCATATACAAGCTTTCCTTGCCTGGCAATAGCCACCGCGGCACCCTGGACATTCCATTTCTTCATAAACGAATTGACAACAGGAAGGCAATCATCAAACTCAGAAGACGATGAATAGGAGTTTGTCAGCCTTACAGATGCCGGTGCCAGCTTGCCGGGGCGGCTGCCGGGGCTCTCCACGGCTATGGGATTGTAATGTGCCACCACCAACAAAAAGACAATCAGAAAAAATTTCTTCGATATGGTCAAGAATTTCACTTTTGGGCGCTTAAAATAAAAATTTTTTTAAGAGGATTCTACCTTTACATTAAACTTTATAAAAATTTAACTTACAGGTTCCGCAAATATTGTTTTTTTATTTTGAAATAATCAATACTGAATGCCAAAAAGCTAACTTTGCGAAGATGTTATCAACAAGGCGCATAATACTTACGTTGCTTATCCTCGCCGGTCTTTCAGTTTCACTGCAGGAATCACCGGGACAGGAAATATCCTATTACGACACTCTTGATTATTTACCGATGCACGTCGAAGGCGCCCTGGAATACAATCTCATGATAGCATCAGCCAAGGGGCTCCAGACTGAAATCACCAGGCTTCTTTCAAAAGGAGCCGACATCGATGCAGAAACATACGAAGGTGC
>JAAYQC010000236.1 GCA_012519515.1 Bacteroidales bacterium
AAGCTTGAAAAACTTATGCGCTCAATCGAATCATTTCCTGAGATGATGAAGTTACGCCCTATTGTTTACGATCCCGAGACAATGTATGTTTTAGGCGGGAATCAGCGGCTCGCAGCCATTAGAAAACTCGGCATGAAAGAAATACCAGATGAGTGGACGATCGCCGCCACAGATCTCACGCCAGAGCAGCAAAAGGAATTTGTTCTGCGAGATAATGTGCAGCTCGGGGAGTGGGACTTTGAGATATTATCTGCTGAGTTTGGCGAATTTGATCTTGAAGAGATGGGCATGGATATGCCAGAAATAGAGGCAGAAGAGCCATATGTCCCAAGTGAAACTAAAGAAATTGAAACAGATATAGCATTTGATCACAAGTGCCCAAAATGTGGATTTGAGTTTAATGAATCTTAGATATAACATTAAAGACATTGCAGATATAGAAAAGACGCATAAAGCATTTTCTACTTTTGCGTGTGGTGGTGGATCATCAATAGGCTACAAACTGGCAGGGATTGAGGTTATTGGAGCAAATGATATTGATCCTGAAATGAAGTGGCACTATACAAAAAACCTTAACCCATCGCTATATTATCTATGCCCAATATCTGACATGATATCAATGGAATTGCCAAACGAGCTTTTTGCCCTTGACATATTAGATGGATCACCTCCATGCTCAACTTTTAGCACATCTGGGAACAGAGAAAAGGATTGGGGCAAATACAAACACTTTAGGGAAGGTCAAGCAAAGCAGGTTCTCTCTGAACTGTTTTTTGACTATATCGATCTTGTCAAAAGGCTACAGCCAAAGGTGTCTATATCTGAAAATGTTACTGGGATTATCAAGGGGAACGCTAAGTATTATGCCAAAATCATAGTTCAAAAGCTTGACGAGGCAGGATATGTAACACAGGTCTTTCAAATAAATGCAGCAAATTGTGGTGTACCTCAAATGCGAGAACGCGTGTTTTTTGTAAGTAGGCGCAAAGATATAGACAAAAAACCACTTGTATTATCACCAAAAGAAAAAATACTTACTGTATGGGATGCTATACACGACATACAGGATTTGACAGATGATGAGATTAGGAACACAGCTCCAAATAACACTGACTTGAAATATTGGAACAAAACCAAGCCAGGATGCAGCTATTCGAGTGTTCACGAAAAAGGCAGCTTTTTTTCTCATTATAGGCTAAACAAAGACAAACCAAGCAACACTATCCAAGCAAGCCATCATATTTATACTCACCCATCAGAATGCAGAAAACTAACTTTTAGAGAAGTCAAAAGACTGTCGTCATTTCCAGATGATTACGAAGCAAAAACAGATAACATCGGGAAGTATATGTGCGGAATGAGTGTGCCTCCATTTATGATGTATCAAGTAGCAAAAGCAGTAAAAGAGCAGTGGCTATAATGTGTGATGATACAATATCCGGATAAGGAGCATCGAATGATTAGAACCGCCGAATGTGTAACGCCGAAGCATCCAGATAAGATGTGTGACCGCATAGCTGATGCTATATTGACGGAGGCAATCAAACAAGACCAAAACGCAAGAACGGCAATAGAAGTTTGTGCCGGTCATGGCATTGTGACCGTTCTTGGCGAAATGACAACCACAGCCTTTGTTGATGTTGCTGATATAGCCCGCAGGATTACAGATGGTGAATGCGGAGTGCAAGTCAATATTGTGCGACAGTCACCCGACATAGCGATGGGAGTTGATGCAGGAGGTGCCGGAGATCAAGGCATTATGATCGGATATACCTGCAACGAAAATGATAATCTTATTCCTATGGAATTAAACCTCGCCAGAGATTTGTGCCAATTCATTTATATGCGACACGAAGTTGACGGCAAAACTCAAATCACAATGGACGGCAATAAAATATCCGCTATTGTTGCAAGCTTTCACAACACAAAGAGCGGAGA
>JAAYQC010000172.1 GCA_012519515.1 Bacteroidales bacterium
CAGCTAATATTGCCAATAAAGAAAGTCCTTCTCCCTGGGGAGACTGCAGAAGAAATAGAAAACTGCCCGTGAAGTACACGAACCCGGCATCGGCCCAACCGAACCATCCGAATACTTTTGATGCTTTGTCATGAAGAACCGTGTTACAGTTTGTCGCCTTGTTAAGATGACAAAGCTTGTCCGTGAAAGCAAGATGAACTTCAAACTCGTGAAGGATCAGAAGGACAGACAGTACAATGCCGGTGATCTTAGTAAAAACCAGCGGCAGTATAACCTTGTTGTAAACACTCCCGCCCGTGGCAAAATTATTGTAAAACAAATAAATGATAAAAATAAAACAAGCCGTCAATGCCAGAGGTAGCATTGACTTATTAATAATTTCGTTCCTGATTTTGGCCCGATAATCCTTTTCGCCCGATTTTTCACCCGGATCAAGCACTATTACAGCACCGGAACAGCTGCCGAGAAACTCCTTACTGCCGGTTTTTCTTTTTTCGGTGTATGATGTATAATATGTAACCTGATCCTTTCCGGTACGCGTTACAAACCCTATCATACCCCCACCCTGGTCAAAATGAACTATGTAAGGGGGTTGAAGATCTTCCAGTTCGTTTATTTCGTACCGGAGAGGATAATTGTCTATATTCCATTCATCGAGAGTATCACAAATACTCTTAAAAGACGGGTAATCGGGATGTGATTTAAGGGCCTGCTTCACGGTGCTTCCCGTGACATGCAGCCCGTGATGTTTAACGGCGCGCTGAATGATGCCCACTGTATTATCTTCCCTGGCTCGTTTCATTTTCTGCCACCGGTTTTCTTTGTTTTAATAAGGAATAAAAAAGCTTATGCATTGATTCTGCCATCCCTGCCGCCGTGAACCTTTTCATGTAAGTTTCATATGATTTCGCGGCTAACCTGGTCCTTCTTTCCTTATCAGCGGCCAGGGAAAGAATGGAACCTGTAATCTCTTCAATACTGAAACTAATATCTCCTTCACTGCTGATAACAGGATTAATGAAAACACACTCTTCGTCCGACAGCAATTCGTCCAGGCCGTTTATCCTTGTCATGATAAGCGGTATCCCATTAGCCATCATTTCAAGTACAGAATACGGGCAATGGTCATAAACTGATGGCACTATCCCGATGTCTGCTATCTTGTAGAATTCTGTTACTGTTTCCCTGGGTAAAAAGCCCGTGTATGTCACTTTCCCAAAACAGGATTGTATCCTTTCCTGGCAGTCCTGAATGCTGCCCTGCCCGAGCATAACAAGCCTGAGACTGTTATTTTTTATGCATGCCTGCTCGAAAGCTTCCATGAGGTAATTAATACCTTTGCAAGTATCTATCCTGCCTGAAAAAAGCAGAATTATCTCGTTTTCTCCAAATCCAAACCTCTTTCTGATTTCGGTTGTTTCCTTTTCTGAAACCTGCTCATTGTTTTTCTGATTAAGGCCGTTTTTAATTACAGATATTTTATCAGGATTGATGCCATATTCATCGATTAGGAAATCTTTCATGTACCGGGTTACGGATACTATATGATCCGATTGCCTGTACATCTCTCTTTCCCGGGATAATGTAAACTCGATATTGTCAGTCGGCTTATCAAGGTTCAGGCCGCTTATTTTCATTATCTTCCCTTCGAAGATCTGTTGGAAATGGGCAAAATGGACAATACTGATTACCGGAAAATCAAAATATTCCTTAACTTTCAATAAAAATGGAAGATCATCAATGTAATTGAATTGAAAAATAACCTGTTCGTTTTGGGGGATCATTTTAAACAGAAGCTTACTAACAGTAGATGCATATTTATTGTCAAAAGCATTGTTTAGTTTAATGGGAATCAATGGCTGAGGGATTTTGACTTCTATATGCCTGTCAGTTGTTTTTAATATTGAAATCTCTTTGACATCTGTAGATTTATATGATACAAGTACTATTTTAAGATTCGTGTTACTTAACAAAGCCTCTGTTAGTTCATGCAAGTAAGTCCCTATCCCGTATTGCATACCGCGGGCATTTGATCGGAAGATAAAGAGAGTAATGCTGTTTATACATTTATTCGCCTTCATACCTGCATGTATTAATTAATTCTCTTCTGTTCCTGATTTCTGTTTCTTCGTCTGTATACCAGCTTGTCCTACCCCTGGGATGCCATAAATGAAATAAAGGACCACTCGAAAAATGAATTTTTTGATTTAGAATCTCCACGCGCTTGACTCTTTCAAAGTCCTCTGGCCCCCAACCCAGAATGCTCTCGTTTTCACCACCAGCCTCAAGGTATTTTTCGCGGTTAGCGATAAAAATGCCTCCCGTGGAACAATGTCCATACATTAAGGGTAAAGCGGGGACAAGCTTTAAAAGGAGCTCAGTCCTTGGTACTCTCCTGAAAAGATCGCTCAGGGAATTATCGCAAACATAAACTCTTCCATCGTATGGTATGCTAATAATTGCTTTCCCCTGTCGCAGGACCGTGACTGATTCAAGTATTTGATCGGGAGGAGCTATTACATCAGCATCCCATACTGCTATAAATCTTGTTGATGATAATTCAATAAGCCTGTTAATATATTTTGTCTTATGAAAGAAGACACTCTCATCATGTATAAAACAATGAAGGAATTTATCAGTTTGAAAATCATTATAATATCTCTTTGACTCATCGCCCTCCGCGACAATGATTGTTGCATCGAAATGTCTTAAAATAAAGCTTATAGAGGTGTCTGCATTTTCTTTTCTTTTTTCGGAATCGACACGCAGGGGCATGAGGAATGTGAAGTCAGTTAAATTTGTCTTACAGGTCGTGCAAGTCCAAGCTTCTGCTGATTTGCCATGTATGCGAGGGAAATCATTCATATAGGAACACTTGATTAACTCACGTTTGTATAACTGTATGATTCGCTTTGTATGTTTGCTTTGTCTCTGAACTCTGAGCCCATAGCAATCCTAGAGCTAACCCTGAAAGCCCGGTAAGTCCCAGGTTTTCACTGGTCAGGTTCTCAAGTCGTTTATTCCAATTGTACTCGTTATCAATAATTGAAAATATCTCCTTGTAATGAAATTTCATGCCTGTCGTATTCGCCAGATAGGGTGCATAAACCAGTTTCTGCCATGAGTCTTTGATAAAATCTAAAACATCGGTTTCATCCGGCTGGTTATTATGAACTTCGTCATAATCAATTTTCCCAGTTATACTTTTAAGAAGATCCCTTACAGTGTTATCCTTTACCGTTTCTATTGAACTTTCTACAAGCCTGAGCAAAAGTGCCCGCCCGGTATTATCACACGACTTAAGCATTTCCTTTTCTATATATTCCGGAATAGTCTTGAAAATTTTCTCGACTTTAAAGGGGAAAACATTTAGTTTCTGTATCTCCAGCAGAAACCATAGAATTGAATTGAAAGAATTGATTGTCAGTTTTTCAATATTGAAACGGGAATATGATTTATGCTCAAGAAGTCTCTCGCATTCATCTGCAAGAAAAATCAAATGATATTTCTTTATCAGCGTGTTCAGGTCGTTATCATCAATTTCATGACCGAGTATTCTGGCAATATGATAAAGACCATAACCAAAAAGATCATTACCCGTGTTTATCAGCACGGGACTATTAATCCTGTGTTTATAGACAGCATTATCTATTTCTGCAAGCGCTTCATCAGTATCTGCCTGAACAAAACCATTCTTTACAAGGTATTCAATTCCCCAGCCAATACCGGTTAGCCCGTTCTCAAAATTTACAGGTGTTGAAGTGTTTATTTCCTCATATATCTCATCTAGCAGTTCCCCGGCATAATCTTCATATAGCTTATTCTTCGAGTATCGTGAATAATGATAAAAGAATATCGCGATGCCCATTTTGCCGTTCAACAATCCGGGATTGTCAAAAAAGCCGGCATTCAACATAAGTACATTGGCAATACGGCTAAGCCTGATATTTATTCTTTTTTCCATGACAATTTAACCGTCAGTCCCAATAATTTTTGATATTGACCAGCGCTATCCGGAATCGTTACGGTAATAAAGTTCGGAAATCAGTATGACACGGCAATAAAATTTAATGATAAAAATTCATCAATTTTCATCAAAATTCATCAATTTTCATCAGTATTTTCATTCTTGTCCTTTTTTAAGTCAGGCAGACCTATTTTTTTATAAATGATTTGTTGAGTGTTGGGAAAGATCAATCCTTTAGGAAGAGTTATATTCGCAAGCTTAAGCACCTTTTTAAAAGTGTTAACTGAAATTTTATATTCAGCTGCCATTTCTTGTCGTGTCTTTGCCTTTAAACCGACTGGCTCAATAATATGATTGTCACAGTCTTCCATTTTATTAATTTTATGTGTACAGGGCTTTTTTCTATACAATAATCAAATTCTCTTACAAGAAGACCTCAAGAAAAAGATCTTTAAGAAATCCACATAAATCTTAATTCAAGGAACAAGCACATTACATACAAACCTAATCTTATGGCTTTAAATTTAATTAATTATTGATTTCCTTCCCAAAAAATATACCTTAATTATAAGTAATATTTTTTGTCGTGCTTAAGACATATTTTCCACCTTCACTAAGCCTTCCGCGAATGAAGCAGTTGCCGCAAGGAAGTCCAAAGTACGGCATGCTACCAAGCGCAGGGCACAGGGCACAGAGCACAGGGCGCAGAGCACAGAGCACAGGGCGCAGAGCACAGGGCACAGGGCACAGGGCACAGAGCACAGGGCGCAGAGCACAGGGCACAGAGCACAGAGCACAGGGCACAGGGCACAGGGCACAGAGTAAAAGACTTAGAAATGAAGGGACCGCAAGACTGCAAGACCGCAAGACCGCAAGACAATGTATCATGTATTATAGGCGATGTATAAACAATTAGCAATTAGCAATTAGCAATTAGCAATTAGCAATTAA
>JAAYQC010000021.1 GCA_012519515.1 Bacteroidales bacterium
AACGATGTAACCCTTCATAATGTCGCGCATTGTGCCGATTTCTGCCCTGTATTTCTTCAGCAACTGAACGTTGGAGGCATTGATCGACAATAACTGAACGATTCTTTCCCTTTCCTTCTGCAGATTTGCCATCAGGGTGTCGTTGTCTGTCTTCAGAGTGTCATAACCATGAACCATAAGTCTCAGTTCATTGGCAAGAGAGTCTTTTTCCTGCGTCAGAACTGTCTCTATTTCAACCATATTGTTCTTCTGATCAAAATACATTACAACCAGAAAAATAAGAGCTACAGCAAGAATGACCGTAGTGAAGATCATAGCTATGGGCGCACTCTTTTTCTGTGGCTGTTCTACCGGAGTGAAAGTGTTTGTGTCTGTCATTTATTACCCTGTATTTGAATAAATAATAATGCAAAAATAATAATATCATTGAAATATTTATAAAAATCCATTCCAATGATTAATTTTACTTTTGATTTTAATTATAAGTAAATAATTAATTATCAACACTATGAGTGGATTTTTCGGTGTGGTTTCCAGGAAAGACTGTGTCTCAGATGTATTTTACGGTACCGATTACCATTCACATCTGGGTACAAAAAGAGCCGGAATGGTTTTCATAGTGCCGGACAAAGGGTTCCGTCGCTCGATACACAGTATTGAAAATTCCTACTTCAGGAATAAGTTTGAGGAGGACCTGGATGAGTTCTCAGGAAATTACGGAATGGGGATTATAAGTGATACCGACCCGCAGCCCATATTGTTCAATTCCCATCTCGGAAAATTTGCAATAGTTACGGTCAGCCGGGTACTTAACCTGGAAGAACTTGAAGAACAATTTCTGAAAAAGAAGAGCCATTTCACCGGGAATTTTGAGGGAAATATAAATCCCACCGAAGTTGTGGCTAACCTTATATGTGAAAAGGATGATTTTATAGAGGGTATAGAGAACGTGTTTGATAATATTAAGGGATCCTGTTCTCTTCTCATTCTTACAGAAAATGGTATTATTGCTGCAAGGGACAAGCTTGGCAGAACTCCGGTTGTAATAGGCCGTAATGAAAATGGTCACGCGGTTGCTGTTGAAACATGTTCCTTTCCCAACACAGGTTATGAAACCGAATACTTTCTCGGGCCGGGTGAAATTGTGCATATAAACGAAGATGGATATACCAGGCTTAAAGAACCGGGCGAACAGTTGCAGATATGTGCATTTCTCTGGGTATATTATGGATACCCGCCTTCATATTATGAAGGTATAAATGTCGACGAATGCCGTCAGAGATGCGGTGCTGCCCTTGCCCGAAGAGACGATGTTGAGGCTGATTTTGCCTGCGGTATTCCCGATTCAGGCGTCGGCCATGCCATGGGATACAGCAACGAAAAAAAAATACCGTACAAGAGGGCTTACACCAAGTACACTCCCACCTGGCCGAGGAGCTTTATGCCTCAGCGCGAGGAACAACGTGACCTTGTGGCCAAAATGAAGCTTATTCCCAATAAAGAGGTTATCGAGGGAAAGACGATGGTTTTTCTCGACGACAGCATAGTGCGGGGAACCCAGCTGAAAGACAATACCGTTAACCTCAGAAAGTCGGGGGCAGCCAGGGTCCATATGCGAATTGCATGCCCGCCTCTTCTTTATCCCTGCGCTTTCCTTAATTTCTCGCAATCGCGTACACCGATGGAACTGGCTGGAAGAAAAGCTATTTACGAACTTGAGGGCGATACCACCGATCTGAAGGAATATTCCGATCCCGATTCGGAAAAATACGCCATAATGGTCGAAAAAATAGCTGAAATGCTCGGTCTCGACAGCCTGATGTACCAAAGGCTTGATGATCTTATAGAAGCAATCGGGCTGCCAAAGGAAAAACTCTGTACCCACTGCTGGGACGGAAGCGGGTATTTTTAAGCCATGCAGTTCATGAAAGCCGTTCCCTGATGACATTCTGCGTCTCAGGCTCTTCCAGAATCCTTTTGGTTTCCTTGTAACCAATGTTATAAACTTCAATAGCTTTCTGAGGATCGAGGATCTTGTAATTTTTGAGTTCTTCGGGGGCAATGAAGATATCAAACCTCGATGCCTTAAGAACGACCTCCTTGGTCATGTTAAGCATGAAGGAACGTTCAGCTATCTGGACCATGCTGGTTACAGTCTTTTCGTAACCGGTAGGATTGACGGATGAGCCTATTATGAAACTGCATTTATTCTCAATAGGGCTGACAGGCAGATTGTCCATGACTCCGCCGTCGACATAATATATATCGTCAATTATTACAGGCTTGAACAGAACCGGAATGCTAGCCGAAGCAATCACGGGTTTTATAAGTTCTCCTTTTGAAAAATATGTGGCCTGACCATTGTTGAGGTCGGTGGCTGTGACATACAGCGGAATGGCAAGTTCTTCGAATCGTGATGCCTTGAGGTAATCCTTGAGAATGCCTTCTATACCGGAGATCTGAAGCAGTCCTTCGCGGGGAATAGTCGGCCTGACATAATGAAGCATACTCGACGAATTCATTATCTGCAGTATCTCTTCGGGAGTGTATCCGTCGGCGTAGAGAACTCCAACCAGAGCTCCCGCACTGGTTCCCGAAATAATATCAGGAAAAATGCCAGCGTCGTTAAGCGCCTGCATAACACCGAGATGCGCGAAACCCCTGGCCCCGCCTCCGCTCAAAACAACGCCGATCCTGTATTTCTTCCTTTTCATTTTAAACTCTGCAGTACAAATATAGTCAATGATTATTTTAGTGAGAGCTTCTTCGGCGTATTTGCGATTAATGATTAATTTTGAAGGAATGTTCACTAAAAACCATTCACTTATGCAGTTTCTTCTTGTTGCTTATGACGGAACTGATCCGCGTGCTCTCGAAAGACGTATGAAAATACGTCCGGAACACCTTGAAAAAGTAGCTGTTCTGAAAAAACAGGGAAATTTTCTGTTCGGAGGAGCTATCCTCGATGATAAGCAGACTATGATCGGCTCAATGATTGTCTACGAATTCCCCGACAGGAAGACTCTTGACGAATACCTGAAGGATGAGCCCTACATTACAGGCGGTGTGTGGCAGAAAATCGAAATAAGACCATATAGGCTTGCTCAGATAAATACTTGATAATTAATTGTAAAACCGTAATTTATGAAACCCTTATGTATCAAATGCACAAAAAAATATTTGTATAGTTTCATTTATGTGGGTTCCTCCACTTGAGCGGTATATCATTGAAATTTAAATCAAAACTATATTATTATGGAAAACCTTAAATTTATTGTTTTGGCAATAGCAGCAGCAATGATAGTAACTGCTTCATGCAAACCCAGGGAGTCTACAGATCTGGCAACGACCGGCATGATTCTGACAAAGACCAGCATTATTCCAAAACCTGTTTCAGTGACCGCGACAGGTGAAGCTTTTAGCCTGAATTCAAAAACGGCCATTTTTGTCGATGCCGGATCGGATGAAATTTTACGGACCGGTCAGTATCTGGCAGATAAACTGAATGCAACAACCGGATTGGCAATTTCCGTTAATGAAGCTCAGGCTGAACCCGGTAAAGGAAGCATTTTTCTTACATTATCCGGGGCTGACCAGAGCCTCGGAGAGGAGGGATACACCCTTGACATCACCAGGCAGAAGGTGAAACTGACGGCTGTAAATCCGGCCGGCCTGTTCAGGGGCATTCAGACAATCAGGCAGATAGCTTTGAAAGACACTTTATCAGCCAAGGGGTTGTTCATGATACCTACAGGTACAATATCAGACAAGCCCGAGTATTCCTACAGGAGCATGATGCTCGATGTTTCACGTCATTTTTTCGGAGTTGAGGATGTCAAGCAGGTGATCGAATACCTGGCTTTCTACAAGATCAATACATTTCATATGCACCTTTCCGACGACCAGGGATGGAGAATTGAGATCAAATCATGGCCCAACCTCACAATCCATGGAGGAAGTACGCAGGTGGGAGGCGGAAAAGGCGGTTTCTATACCCAGGAGCAGTATTCGGATATAGTGAAGTTCGCAGCCGACCGTTACATCACAATAGTTCCGGAAATAGATATGCCGGGGCACACGAATGCTGCCCTTTCTTCCTATCCCGAACTTAATTGCGACGGAAAGGCCCCGGATCTCTACACCGGAACAACAGTGGGGTTCAGTTCCTTGTGTACCAGGAAGGAGATTACCTATCAGTTTATAGATGACGTTGTCAGGGAGATTTGCGCACTTACACCCGGTCCGTTTTTTCATATCGGAGGCGATGAATCAAATTCAACAAAAGTCGATGACTACATTTATTTTGTCAACAGGGTACAGGATATCGTGGCAAAATATGGGAAAAGGGTTGTTGGCTGGGATGAGATAGCTCTTTCAACATTGAAGCCGAATTCAGTTGCCCAGTGCTGGGCGAACGAGGAGAATGCGAAAAAGGCTATTGCACAGGGAGCTAAGGTCCTTATGGCACCGGCAAAAAAAACCTACATCGATATGAAATATGATTCCACTACGCATATCGGCCTTCACTGGGCTGCCTTTATAGAAGTTGATGACAACTATAACTGGGATCCTGCAAGCTATATACCCGGAGTGACAAAGGACAATATCATCGGTATAGAAGCCCCTTTGTGGGCCGAAACCATTTCAACACTCGAAGATATTGAGTACCTGACGTTCCCCAGGCTCCCGGGAGTTGCTGAAATAGGATGGACTCCGGTCTCGTTGAGAAACTGGGATGAATACAAGTTCCGTCTTGCAGATCATGCGAGATTCTTCGAGGAAATGGGAATAAACTATTACAAATCACCCAGGGTACCCTGGTAGGATTCCTGTTGTATTGATTTAAACCCTGTCCCGTTCCCCCCGGGGTACTTCCCTTGGGGGTATTCCGGGACAGGAGGGAAGGGGCTATTGGTAACAAAAATAATTTCTCATCATTACAGAATGACATTAAAATCAAATTAAATGAAATCCAGAAAAAGCATCGCATTGATCCTGTCAGCACTTTTGACCATTAATCTCTTTGCTCAGCCAACAGTCGTGAAACTCTGGCCTGACGGCATTCCCGGATCAAAGAGTGATCCGGCTTATGTTGAGAACATCATA
>JAAYQC010000173.1 GCA_012519515.1 Bacteroidales bacterium
AAGAAAACCACGATCACCATCACGTTTCCCGACCTTGTGGTCCTGATGATCAGGTTTCTGAGGAATCCGCTCTGCTGCCGGATATTGAAAAATGCCAGCGATTTCCTGTGAGCATACCTTCGCACTGAATCCCTTATGGCATTCGAAGGATCGGGCTGAAAATGACATTCCCTGATATCAAGCACCTTGTCAAAATACCCCGGGATATGGAAACCCAGCGCATCCTCAACTATCCTGTCGTTGTCAGCGAGCATCTCCTCCCTTGTAAGCCATCGCTTGTCGGAAAACGTGAACTCAAGCTTGTTGCGGTAACCGTAGATCTCTGATGATCCGAGTATGGGTCTGACACCGGAAAGTTCCAGCTTGCCTATCCTTGTCAGGTTGTCAATCACCTGTTTCTCCTTGAATTCAAGCTGCTTTTCGTAACGCAGATGCTGCCATTTGCATCCCCCGCACACTCCGAAATGGGTGCATCGCGGTTCTATCCTGTCGGACGAGTATTCGTGGAACCTCACCGCGGTCCCTTCCATGTATTTTCTTCTTTTCTTCCTTACACGGATATCCACTACATCACCAGGTATAAGCATCGGAACAAATACCACCTGGCCGTCAACCTTTGCAACTGCATTTCCTTCCGTACCGATGTCAGTTATCTTTACCTTTTCAAGGAGAGGCATTTCCTTCTTTCTTCCCAAAATCCGATTGCTTTTTATGTTAAACCTATTGGAGACCGATCAAGAATTCAAGTCCCTTCAACATCGCCGGTACCACTGCATCACCGTGGTCAAGTCCCGGCAGTATCTCCTTTTTGCAGATAAGCGGTGATGTTCCGGCTTCTATCATGGCATCGTAAATACTTTCCGTGGTTACAGGATCCACGGAAGTATCCCCTCCCCCATGCAGAAAATACAGCGGTACCTTTGTATTCCACCCGGCGATGCTGTTGCTTGCAAGAGCATCCCTTAGCGATGAATATTTCTGATCAGTCCATATCCCTTCCAGGAAGCCGGGCGCGAACAGGTCGGGAATTGAAGTGGTAAGGCTTGCATTTATCTCCCCTGAATCTTTCTGTCCATTGTAAAGGCCGGCAAGCCTCGAGGCATAGGGTTCCCTCAGCAGATCGGAGACCGGATTAGTGAACTGCCTGTACACTGAATAAGAGTTTATTATGTAAGCTATATACACCGGCATAGGGTATGTACTCAGGCTGCTCATGGCACTAAAGAGAACCGTAAGATCATAGGGTCCGGCGCCGCAAACGCTTCCCCTCAGGTTGAAGCTACCTGAATAGTCATTTTCAAGCGCCTCGTGAAGTGCCAGGGTGGCCCATCCTCCCTGTGAATAACCTGCCAGGTAAACATCATCACTGACACTGATATCCGGCAACTCCCTTTCATCCATTTCATGAAGGGCATATAGCATGTCGACACCCGAACGTACAGTGGGCTCCCTTATCAGGTAAGGATGAGCGATATCGGCCGATTCGCCGAATCCGGGATAATCAGGGATTATCACAACAAAACCCATCGAAGCAATTATCTCCACAAACTGATACATGGGACTCGACGGGAATTCCGTGGGACAGGCGGAATTAAGGGTGTTGGTCCCGTTCTGGAAACTCAGAACCGGGAATTCTCCATCCCCGCGGGGTACGCAGACCAGACCGGAGGCACTTATCTCCTTTCCGCCCGCTTCACTAAGGTAAACCACTTTAAAAATATCCACCGGATACTCAATATAAGGTCTCACAACACTGATCTCAGGAAAATATCCTTCCGCTCCGTTGAGCAGGGTGTTGATATATGTAAGACTGTAAGAGGATACCGACTCCTTTGAAACAAAGTATTTGTATTCGTGATCCCTTTCACCGGAACAGGAGGCAAGAACTGCCATAAAAACTATAATTGCCAGAGCGCCTGCTTCTTTCACGACATTTCTTTTCAGCATCGGGATAAACTTTTCCATAAGCCTTATGCATGATAATTTCATTGCCGAAGATAAGATTTATTGACGTAAGCGCTTGTTTTATGCCTCCCATACTTTTTCTATCTTTGCTGAGTTTTAAAAAATCAGATGCTTTCTGTACAGAATCTGACGGTCTCATTCGGAAGCCTTGACCTGCTGAACGATATCTCGTTCCTCGTGAACGAACAGGACAGAATCGGCCTTACCGGAAAAAACGGTGCAGGAAAAACAACCCTTCTTAAAGTCATAGCAGGAATCCTGAGTCCTACAAAAGGCAGAGTCGACAGACCAAAGGAACTGACAATAGGATACCTTCCCCAGCAGATGAGCGTAAGCGATTCAACCACAGTTATGAATGAGACGCTTACAGCTTTTTCCGGACTGATTTCATTATCTGAAGAAATTGAAAGATGCTCTGCTGAAATTGCCCGAAGGAAGGACTATCATTCCCGGGAATATCTTGAGCTCTGCGACAGGCTCAGCGAGACGGAAGAAAAATACAGGATACTTGGAGGAGGCAATTACCTTGCCGACACGGAACTGACGCTTGCCGGTCTGGGTTTTGAAAGAAAGGATTTCACCAGACCCACCCGGGAACTCAGCGGTGGATGGCGGATGAGAATAGAACTAGCCAAGCTGATACTGAGGAAACCTTCTCTCATCCTGCTCGACGAACCTACTAACCACCTCGATATCGAATCAATACAGTGGCTCGAGACCTTCCTTTCAGGCTATCCGGGAGCTGTGATGCTGGTGTCGCACGACAGGGCTTTCCTCGATAATGTAACCAACAGAACACTGGAAATATCCCTCGGAAAAATTTACGACTACAAGGTCCCGTGGTCAGAATATGTAATCCTCAGGGAAGAGAGACGAACCCAGCAGATTGCTTCGTTCAGGAACCAGCAGAAAATGATTGAGGACACTGAACGCTTCATCGAACGTTTCAGGTACAAGGCAACCAAGGCCATTCAGGTTCAGTCCAAGATAAAACAGCTCGACAAGCTGGAAAGAATAGAAGTGGACGAGGAAGACAATTCGGTCATGAATCTCCGCTTTCCACCGGCCCCACGATCGGGAACCGTGGTGGTGGAAGCCCGGAACCTGTCAAAAAGCTTCGGGATTCATCATGTCCTTAATAAGGTTTCAATAGTTATAACCAGGGGTGAAAAGGTGGCATTCGTAGGAAGGAACGGGGAAGGCAAAACCACCTTCTCAAGGGTGATAACAGGCGAACTTGACTACGAAGGATCTCTTAAAATCGGTCATAATGTAAAAATCGGGTATTTCGCACAAAACCAGGATGAATTGCTGGACGAAAGCATCACGGTGCTCGAAACCATCGATAACGTGGCCAAAGGCGATATCAGGACAAAGATCAGGGATATGCTCGGTGCCTTTCTGTTCGGAGGAGATGATGTCGACAAGAAAGTAAAGGTGCTATCGGGAGGTGAACGTTCGAGACTCGCCCTGGTAAAACTCCTACTGGAACCATGCAACCTTCTGGTACTCGACGAGCCTACCAACCATCTCGACATGCGATCGAAGGATATTCTTAAACAGGCCCTGATGAGTTATGATGGCACATTAATTGTAGTTTCGCACGACAGGGATTTCCTCGACGGACTGGTAACAAAAGTTTTTGAATTCAGGCATAACAGGATCAGGGAACATCTTGGCGGTATATATGACTTCCTCAGAAACAAGAAGATCGCAAGCCTGAGAGAGATCGAAAGAAAGGACAGGGCCAAAGTTGATCCAGTGAAAGAGGATGCTTCTTCCAACAAACAGAAGTACCTTGAAAAAAAGGAATACGAAAGATCGCTGCGAAAGCTCAGGAGAAAACTCGAGGACTCGGAGAAAAGAATCGGGGAAATGGAAGCGGAACTATCGGAGATATACAAGAAGCTGATGGACAATCCCGATCCCGCCGACAGCGAAGCTTTATATTTAAAGCATGAAGAACTGAAAAAGGAACTCGATGAAGAGATGAATAACTGGACCGATTATTCGTACGAAGTGGAGGAATTTGAAAAAACGTCAGATGAAGATGAAATATCCGAGAATTGAAAAAGAATACCCTGTACATGTATATGATACAGGCCCCGACGGACGACTGAGCCTGCATGCCCTGTTCAATTATTTCCAGGATATCGCGTCCGACCATGCAATCGTACTGGGTTACGGAAGGGACGAACTGCTGAAGCAAAATCATTTCTGGGTGCTGTCAAGAATATATGCAGAAATCGATTCTCTTCCGGCGTGGAATGAAAAAATATCACTTGCCTCCTGGCCAAGAGGAACCGACAAACTCTTTGCCCTCAGGGATTTTGAGATGGAATCCGCCGAAGGGCAGATTCTGGCCCGGGCAACTTCATCGTGGCTGATAATCGACAGAGACAGCAAACGGGTCCAGCGACCCGACATCAATCTGACAAAGCTCAACTCATACCTGGCGGAAAAAAGCTGCACCCTGAGGAATGCCGCGAAAATTGAAGCGGCTCCTCCCGACGGCTCAAGCAGTCAGCCATTCAGGGTCAGAATCAGCGACCTCGATGTAAACCTTCATACCAACAATTCCAGCTACCTCCTTTGGGTAATCGATACATATAAGCTTGATTTCATGCTCCGGAATGTACCTATGTCAGTCGAAATAAACTATCTTTCCGAATCGCGCTTCGACGACACCGTGGTAATAGTCACATCCTGCAGCGAAAACGATCCGGACCTTTTCAGCCATTCAGCGATCAGGCCGGACGACAACACCGAGCTATGCAGGGTAAGAATACGTTGGAAAAGAATACTTTAGTAAAATTAACATGTCAGGAAAATGAACCGGAACAATCCTTTTGGGAATTACAGGGCATCGATCTTTGCCGGGCTCATTCTAATGCTTATGGTTTCGTGCAGCATTACAAGAAACGCCGCTGTCGACACCAAGGACCTATCCTATCTCTATAACCCTACAAAAAGTTCCTTCAGGCCGGGCTTCAGTGTTTTCAATGAATCTCCCAACAGATCGGTGCTTACAGTAAGGTTCCCGGCTTCAAGCCTTTTTTTCTCCGAGGCCAATCCAAAAGGAATTCCTACTGCACAACTCCTGGTTACGGTCAAATTATTCAATATCTCCGCGGGAAGGTTGCTGACCGACACAGCTTTCGTCGACCTCGACATAATCAGGGAGGAAGGACGGCAGGATTACCTTTACAAGCTTCCGCTCAAAGTCGAACCCGGATACGATTACAACGCCGAAGTGAAGATACTCGACCAGTTGAAGGCAGAGGTAGTGCAGGCCTTCGTGCCCTTCAACACCATGTCCCCCGGCAACAGGTATAATTTCATGGCAAGGAGCCATTCAGGCAAAAACGAGCTTCTGAGTCCGGTTGTCAGACCAAACCAGTTTGTTAATCTTCTCTACCCGAATATGCCGGTCGACAGCCTTTTCATATCGGTCTTCAAACCCTTGTCTGAAGTACCTTATCCCCCGTCAATTCTACTTCCCGAGAAAACAATAGATTACGATCCCGATACCATTATAGCAATGGCATGGTCCGATACACTGCCCCTCATGTTCCCTGATGAAGGAGTGTATTTCTGCACTCCTGAAAGTAAATCGGAGGAGGGATTCACATTTCTGAATTTCGGCCCCGGTTATCCGCTAATGAATGATCCCGAATTTATGATCCGTCCCCTTGCATACCTGGCGTCAGAAGAAGAAATGAACACGATACGTTCAGCCGACAGACCAAAACTCGCGCTCGATGACTTCTGGCTGAAATGCGGCGGGAATGTTGACAGATCGAGGGAACTGATAAGGATCTTCTATACCAGGATACTTTATGCCAATCATTACTTCACATCCTTCAAGGAAGGATGGAGAACGGAAAGGGGAATGATTTACACCATCTACGGTCCGCCCGATAAAGTCTATAAAAAATCGGATGAAGAAAGCTGGGGATACAGGAGACCTGTTCTTAAGTCATCATGGGGAGGAAGGCTCCACCTCCAGGAACGATACCTGTTCTTTAACTTCAAGCTGAGAAACAGCCGTTTCTCCGACAATGACTATTACCTCAGCCGGAGCGAAACACTGGTCTCATATTGGGACAGGGCGGTTGCAAGCTGGAGGAAAGGACTTGTTTTCAGACTCGACAATCCGGAGGATCTTTAAAATAATCGAATGAAAGAAAGCGACTGCATTTACGGCCTCAGGCCTGTTATCGAGGCTATCAGAGCCGGAAAACAAATCGACAGGCTGCTGATCAGACAGGGCCTCCAGGGTGCCCTTTACCATGAACTGATGACGGAGGTTCGCGAACATAAGGTCGCGTTCCAGATAGTACCGCTGGAAAGAATTGAACTTGTCACCCGAAAAAACCATCAGGGCGTACTTGCATGGCTCTCACTGATAGAATTCCAATCTATAGAGATGCTTCTTCCCATGATATTCGAAAAGGGAGAAGATCCGCTTATCATCGCCCTTAACGGGGTTTCGGATGTAAGAAACTTCGGAGCCATTGTCAGAAGCGCCGAATGCCTTGGTGCCCATGCAGTTGTGATACCTGCTAAGGGGTCGGCGCGAATAACCGCCGATGCTGTCAAAACATCGGCCGGAGCTCTCCATACCTTTCCCGTATGCAGGGAATCAAGTATTGTAAAGACTGTGCAGTTCATGAAAGAATCAGGCCTGAAAGTAATTACTGCCGTGGAGAAATCAGGAGATATAGTTTCGCAAACCGATCTCAGGGGACCGCTGGTAGTGATAATGGGTTCGGAAGACAAGGGTATCAGCCCTGAACTGACTGCACTTGCCGACCTGCAGGTACGAATACCCATGAAAGGCGGTATCAGTTCACTGAACGTATCAGTGGCAGCAGGAATAATTCTTTATGAGATTGCAAGGCAGAGATCCAGGATTAGGCAATAATGCCAAGAATTCTCTGATCCAGCATTGCCTGGTCATGGGTGAATGAAGCAAGACCTGCAAGGGCAAGCAGCGTGTCGGGAGCTATCGTGCCTTCCTTCAGTCTTTCCTTCCATCTTGAGAATACCGGTATCTTACCGTCGGCGGCAATGGCGGCAGCCTCATCCTTAGTGAGATGCGGGAACATATCACCGCATCCCTCCTCGTGGGCAATACTGACTATCTCCCGGCCCGTGGACGGCAGTTTCTCATAAAGCCTTTCGGCTAAACCCAGCACCCTGTCATCAACTTCCCAGAATTTTTCAATTCCGTAATCTACTGCCGAAGGATAGATACTGACTTCATAGTTCTCGTGAGTGCGCGATTCAAACTTACCGCTGAGCGTCTTCCTGCCGGCTGATGCCACCTTCGGCGGCATTGTGAAGACATCCGTGCCGGAAAGCATCTCAAGCTGATTATGATGCCTGAGGCTGGCTGCAATCAGTGAGGTATTCCATTCGTTCCGCGCCGAGAATGCAGTTACCCAGTTCTGGGTAGCAATCACGGCCCTCTCTCCTGCACCCGATCCGTCACCAAGCTTGTTATCCTTCATGAAAGCTCCTATCCTTCCCAGGAAAACATTTACATAATCAGGCCGGGCAGCCCTGGTAACCAGTACATTCTGCCTGGCACTGAATCCGAGCGTGAAATTAATCCTTACACCTGCTTCCCTGAGTTTGCGGGCACCAATCAGACCTTCAGCAGTAAAAGGAACTTTTATGATGAAATGATCGGGACAGATTTCATGATATCTCTTTCCATAATACTCTATTGCCTTTATATCATGGGCCGTATCGGTGTGAAGCTCGACACTTACATAAGCGCCGAATTTAGATGCCAGCCGCAAGCCATGCCTCGCATTGAGCATAAAAGCTATTTCCCTTACCCGCGACTCTAGAGGAAGCTCATGTACAATATGCCTGGCTTCCGCGATGAACACATCGTAGATTCCTTTCTGTATCTCATTGTTCAGAAGGGTGTTATTGGTTGTCAGAGCGCTCATCTCGGCCGACCAGTTGGCCTCAGCCTCCTCGATATCGCCAGTGTCGAGCCACAGCTCCGTACCGGTATCCCTTAATGATTGCCAGAATGAATCATTCTTTCCCTTAACATGCTTCTCATACAGATTCGCCCAGATAAAATCGCTTATTCGCGTATTCAGATCGGCCATATTACAAGTTTGTTTCAGATTTTACTTTTTCCCCCGGTTGCCCCCAATGAATTATCAGATATTAACAATCACGCTGACTGAGATCTTTCCCGGAACCCTGCAAAATTATACAAATTTCCGTGCCGGTCTTACCGAATATTAATAGCTTTATATCGCAAATAAAAAATCAGTGTTATGAAGATATTTCCGGGATTATTGCTGCTCTTAAGCTTTATTCCGCTCCAGGGGCAGATCGTATATGAAAAGTACTTCACCGACAAGGTTTTGCGATTCGACTTCATGCTTGCCGGCAACAGCAGCGAAACGCTTGTATATCCCGTGGGGATGAAAGAGGAACAGTATTTTGCAGGATCGAGACAGAATCTTGTTGATCCCTTCGGTTACGGTAATTTCAAGTATGAAGTTTTCGACTCAACGGGAAGTGTTCTCATTTATTCAAGGGGATTCTGCACCCTCTTCCAGGAATGGCAGACAACTGAAGAAGCCCGCAACACCAACAGGAGTTTCTACGAAGTTGCCACCATGCCCTTCCCGAAAAACAAAATACGGTTCGTCCTCAGCATAAGGGAAAAGAACGGAAACTTCTCCCGGATTTATGAAACCGCTATTGATCCGAACGACTTCTATATCAGAAAGGAAAAGCCTTTGGATACGAACTTCTCAAGAATATACGGAAAGAGCGATCCTGCAGTCTCCGTCGACCTGGTGTTCATAGCCGAGGGATACAGGGCAGATGAAATGGATAAATTCAGGGACGAGGTGAAGAAACTGACAGATGTACTTATGGCCGAACCCCCTTTCAGCGAATACCCCGACAAAATAAACATCTGGGCAGTAGAAGCTGTTTCGCAGGATTCGGGAACCGACGTTCCGGGTGAAAGGATTTATGTGAACACTGCACTGAACTCCACTTTCTACACCTTCGGAACCGACAGGTACCTGACCACCACCGACATCAAGGCGGTAAACGATTTTGCTTCCCTTGTACCACACGACAACATAATAGTCCTTGTCAACAGTAACAGGTACGGAGGTGGAGGGGTTTACAACTATTACAGCGGCCTGACAGCCGGACACAAGCTTTCGCCTATGGTTTTCATGCATGAATTCGGGCATGGCTTTGCCGGACTGGGCGATGAATATTATACATCGGATGTGGCATATGATGAGTTCTATCCGCTCAATGTCGAGCCCTGGGAACCGAATATCACAACCCTGGTCAACTTTGAATCAAAATGGAAAAACCTTATCTCAAAAGATACACCCCTGCCTACTCCGGCAGAGGAAAGATTCAATAATACGATCGGATTGTTTGAGGGAGCCGGCTATTCTGCCAAAGGGATTTACAGGGCTGAAACAGACTGCCGCATGAAAAGCAACGGCCCCCGCGGATTTTGTACAGTATGCCGGGAAGCCCTCAGGAAAATGATTGAGTACTACATAAAGTAGTTTCGGGGAAATCCCTGCTTCCCCGCCTATTGCTCCCGCGTAATGGATTCTACTTAATTGCTACTCCTCAAATAGTTCTTTTGCCGTTTCCAGTGGTATCTCCCTATTCCCGACGTATGCAACCACTTTTGCTTCGCTGTAACCGTTCCGTCTTAGCAGGTCAGCGTATTCGGAAGCGCTTTCAAAAGTGATAAATTTTCCTATCAGGTATACCAGGCTTTCGTCTTCAGCCTGAATAATATCAAAACCCCTGTTTCCTGCCATGGTCCTGAACAACCCTGTTGTCTCCTCATCCAGCGGCTTGACCGATCTTGTAACTTCCACCCTAAAGGAAAGGGTTGCAGGTTCAGAAGGTTTAGCGGCCTGCACCTCCGTTTCCTGAAGCGACTTGTTGCTCCACTCCCCTTCCATCAGAAGCGCTCGTTCGAGCGAAACCGGCTTGTCGTCAAGAACTGCCGTCAGAAAAGCATCCCTGAATCCCATCTGTTTCATGACAGTCAGCGACTTTTCGGCATCCTTCCTCATACGGAACATTCCTGCATAATATCTGATGGATGATTTTCCCGGCGAAGTGAAACCGTAAACGGGAGTAATTCCCTTGAAAAAAGACAGATCGACGGGCTTGCTGAAAACCCCCACCTGTATCCTGTAAACAAGTCCGGCAGGTGTTTCCGGATCATAGGAAATATTCTGATCCCCATAGCCTGCCGGATCGCTTTCAACCCTGAAAAGCGAGACAACGATCGGGGCCTGCCGCGGTTTTTCCTGATCAATCTGCTGACTAACGGGAGTGGAGATATGGATCCCGGCAAAACCAAATTTTTCATCCGCCATTCTCTGATAATCACCTGCTAGCGCCTTAGCTTTCGCCTCACCGGCAGCAGCCTCCCTCTGCTGCACGGGGGAAAGCCTGTCATACTGCTTCCTGTAGCCGGTTGCAATGGCATACAGCGAGTCAGCCATCACCTGGTACTTCATGACTTCCGACAGTAAACTGTCATACGCGGCCGGAACTTCCAACCTTACAGGAAGCTGTTTCTCCAAGACATTCTCAGACGATCCCGCAACTGCATACCTGCCACTTGATTTTTCAGGTCCAAGACTTCCGGTGAGTTCCCTGCATTCCTTTAAATACCTCGCAACATTCATCCCCCTTGCCTTTTTCCTGCCGGCCTTCTCCGTGAATGTATCATAGGCATCAGCTGCTTCAGGAAATCTGCCTTCAAGCTGATAGGCCCTGCCAAGATAAAACCAGGCATCATCAGGAATGATTTCCGATCCGCCGGAATAGCTTAACGCTTCGTCCAGATATTCAATCGCCTTCTCTGGATCGCTGTTCATGTTGACCAGGCAGACAGCTGAATAGTATTTATAAATAGGAAAGGAATATATTTCCAGTAACGACTCAAATTCATCAAGAGCCCAGTTGTACTCTCCCCTGCCGAAGGCTTCCATTGCAATCTCCCTGGATGGCCTGACCGACTGTCGCTGCGAATACAATATCCCCTGAACAGCAGCAAGCGCGAGCAAAACTACCCATATCAACCGGCTGTATTTTATTCTTTTACCCACTAAATCCCCGTGTTGCAAGTAAAGCTTCCAAAGTTAAGCGCTCAAATCATCGCGTAAATTACAAAGCCTTTTTCTGAAAATCTCATGTTAATAACAATTTCTGCCTTATGTTCATAAAACGACTCAAACTTCGTAAATTTAACCCTAAATACAAAATTTACACCCTTATGGTAATACTAAAGGAAGGCATGGCTGCCCCGCCGTTCGAAGGCATTGATCAGGAAGGCCGTATAGTTAGGCTCAGCGATTTCAAAGGCAAAAAACTGGTTCTCTATTTTTATCCCAAAGACAATACTCCGGGATGCACGGCAGAAGCCTGCAACCTGCGCGACAACTACGATGATTTCCTGAACAGGGGTTTTGCAGTTGTCGGAGTAAGTGCCGACAGCGAGAAATCGCACAGGAACTTTGCTGAAAAACACTCTCTCCCCTTCCCGCTTTTAGCCGATACTTCAAAGAAGATAGTGACTGATTACGGCGTATACCGGGAAAAGAAAATGTATGGAAAAAACTTTCTCGGAATTGTCAGGACAACTTTCATAATTGATGAGAACGGGCAGATAGAGTCAGTAATCGGCAAGGTAGACACAAAAAACCACTCGGAACAGATATTCAAATTATACCAGTAACAAATAGCATTATGAGCAACGAAAAAAAAGAAATCAGCAAGGAAAAGCTGAAAGCACTTGAAGTAACAATCGGGAAAATCGAAAAGGATTTTGGCAAGGGAACCATTATGAAACTGGGTGACCATGCCATTGAAAATATCCAGGTAATATCATCGGGATCAATAGGACTCGATTTTGCACTGGGTATAGGCGGATACCCAAGGGGCAGGGTTATAGAGATATACGGACCCGAAGCCTCAGGAAAAACCACGCTGGCAATCCATGCCATAGCCGAAGCACAGAAAAACGGCGGTATTGCCGCCATAATTGATGCAGAACATACTTTTGACAGAAACTATGCTGAAAAGCTTGGCGTCGACATCGAAAATCTGCTGATTTCCCAACCCGACAGCGGGGAACAGGCTCTCGAAATAACTGATAACCTTATCCGTTCCGGCGCCCTCGATATAGTAGTTATCGACTCAGTCGCGGCACTCACGCCCAAAGCAGAGATCGAAGGCGAAATGGGCGATTCCAAGATGGGACTCCAGGCCAGACTGATGTCGCAGGCCCTCAGAAAACTAACAGCAAATATCAGCAAAACAAACACTTCGTGCGTTTTCATTAACCAACTCAGGGAAAAAATCGGGGTGGTATTTGGAAATCCCGAAACGACAACCGGGGGTAATGCACTGAAGTTTTATTCCTCCGTTAGGGTCGACATTCGCCGTATAAACCAGATTAAGGATGGAGAAGATGTCGTAGGCAACAGGACAAGAGTGAAAATCGTAAAGAATAAACTCGCTCCGCCATTCAGAAAAGCCGATTTCGACATCCTCTACGGGGAAGGTATCTCGCAATTGGGCGAAATCATTGACCTCGGGGTTGATTATGATATAATCAAAAAAAGCGGCTCGTGGTTCAGCTACGGCGATACCAAACTGGGCCAGGGAAGGGATGCCGTAAAACAGATCATAAAAGACAACCCTGAACTATATGACGAACTGAAACAAAAAGTAACCGAAGCTCTTAAAAACAATAATAAATAGACTATCCACCATGAAGAGGACATCTTACCTGTTGATGATCGCGATCGTCCTGATCCACTTTTCCTGTAAACGAAACTCATCGGTACAAAGCTCCGCTGAAGCTCCGGAGGACATAAACACCAGCCTTACTGCCGAAGAAAAGGCAGGAGGCGTGATGACTCCCGAGATCATGCATAAATTTGGCCGGCTGGGATCAATTGCACTGTCGCCCGACGGTTCAACCGTGCTTTATACCGTAACCCTTACCGACCTGCCCACCGAAAGAAGGCAAACCGATATATATGCCATCCCCGCGGCGGGAGGTGAAGCGGCCAGGCTCACAACAGGAGGAGGATACTCACCCCAATGGTTTGACAATGGAAATAAAATAGCATTCATAAGCGGGTCCGATCTCATGACAATGAATCCCGACGGAACTGAAAAAACCAGGGTGGAAGGCATTTCCGGATTCGAAATGTTCAATATATCCCCCGACGGGAAAAAGATCCTATTCACAAAAAGAGTAAAACTCGACCAGACGGCTATCGAAAAGCATAAGCTGCCCAATGCAAAGGTCAGAATCATTAATGACCTGATGTACAGGCACTGGGACGCCTGGAGCGATTATTCATACAGCCATATCTTCATCGCTTCATTCAACGGGAAAACCGTTTCAGGCGAAAAGGACATCATGAAGGACCAGAGGTTTGAGTCGCCCCTGGCACCCTATTACAGTGAAAGCGAGATAGCATGGAGCCCCGACGGCAAGTACATAGCGTACACATCCAAGAGACTCATAGGAATTGAGGACGCCAGAAGTACCAACTCCGACATCTACCTCCATGAGCTGGCATCAGGAAAAGAAATCAACATCACTGAAGGCAACCTTGGATATGACAGGTGTCCGGTATTCTCACCCGACGGGTCAAAGATCGCGTACCAAAGTATGGAAAGGAACGGTTATGAGGCTGATCTCGACCGCCTCTTCGTTTACGATATCAACAGCCAGACCCGCAACTGGATATCAAAGGGATGGCAGTTCGATGTTGAAAACCTGACCTGGGAAGGCGAACAAAAGCTCTGGTTTACCTGCTCTCATCTCGGTACCGCCCAGATTTTCAGGACGGACATGAATACCGGGATTATTGAAAAGGTTACCGAAGGAGTACATAACCTGGGGCCGATCTGCCTCAGCGGGGAAGTAATGGTTGCCGGAATAGCCTCAATGTCAATGGCTCCCGAAATAGCAGCAGTTGACATGTCATCAGGGAAGATCAGTCAAATCACTTCCATAAACAGGCATATCTACGAATCGGTTAACATGGGCAAGGTTGAGGAAAAATACATAAAGACAAAGGATAACAAGGACCTGCAGATGTGGGTGGTGTATCCTCCCTCATTCAATCCTTCGGAGAAATACCCTTCTCTCCTTTTCTGTAACGGCGGACCTCAGTCGACACTCGACCAGTTCTGGTCGTACAGGTGGAACCTCCAGATGATGGCTGCAAAGGGATATATTGTCTACGCACCCAACAGACGAGGCGTTGCCGGCTTCGGACAGGCCTGGAAGGAACAGATTTCAGGCGACTACGGCGGGGCAAACATGCAGGATTATCTCGATGCCGCTGATGCCATGGCCGCGGAATCGTACGTGGATCGCGAAAGGATGGGAGCTGTGGGAGCCAGCTACGGAGGATTCTCGGTTTACTATCTTGCAGGCATACATGGCGGACGATTCAAAGCGTTCATTTCCCACTGCGGGATGTTCAACTTCACAAGCTGGTACGGTTCCACCGAGGAACTGTGGTTCCCAAACAAGGACATCGAAGGACCGTACTGGAACAATCCTAAAAGCTACCGCTTCTCCCCGCACCTCAGGGTCGAGGAATGGGATACACCCATTTTGATAATAGTGGGCGCCAACGACTTCAGGATCCCCTACACCCAGAGCCTGGAGGCCTTTCAGGCCGCGCAGTTACTTGGCATCCCGAGCAGGCTGCTGTTCTTCGATGATGAAACCCACTTCGTCGTCAGACCGCACAACGCGGTAATCTGGCAAAGAGAGTTCTTCGAATGGCTTGATACATACCTGAGGTGAACAAATCCGGCTTCAGCGAAGGCCCTGCGCCGGGCTAAGAGCCAAGAAGTTTCATTACCAGATCTACTTTGGCATCGATCGGCAGTTCGCCGTCAATCCAGTGGATTACAACGCCTTTCCGTTCCATGCCGCGGAACCAGGTCATCTGTCTCTTTGCAAACTGGTGAATGGCAATCTCCAACGACCTGCTCATGGCTTCATATTCCATCCTTCCCGTCAGGTAGAGAGTAATGTATTTATATTCAAGGCCGTAATAAATCAGGGTATCCGGATCAACTCCCCGATCCAGAAGCTTCTCCACTTCCTGTATCATCCCCCCGGCGAGCCTGGCCTTAAGTCTGGCACTGATCCTTTCCCTGCGCATCTCACGGTTGTAAAGCACCCCGACCACCAGGGGATTTGAAACAGGAAATGAGGCAATAGTCTCGGCATGCAGGGCAAGGTATCTTTCAATCTCAATGGCCCTGATTACCCTCTTTCTGGTATCAATATCGGTAATGTTGTGGAGTTTCCTGTAAGTCGAAAGGATGGCCGTCAGTTCCTCCATTGTTTTATCTTCAAGACTCTTTCTCAGATCAGGGTCGGGAGGCACCTCCGGAAGCCTGTAAGCCGACACCACCGAGTCGATATACATTCCTGAGCCTCCGCAAACAACAGGGAATCTGTTCTTTTCCCTCAGGGCGGTCAGAACCTTTACAAAATCGCGCTGGTACTCGAACACATTGTAGCGGTAACCCGGATCCCTGATGTCGATCAGATGACAGGGAACCTTTATCCCGTCAACAATGTAATCATCGAGATCCTTCCCCGTGCCAATATCCATCTGCCTGTAAACTTGCCTGGAGTCAGCGCTGATCACATCGCCGCCAAGCCCGTGGGCAAGCCTTGCAGCCAGGCTTGTCTTGCCCGATGCAGTAGGCCCCGTAACAACAAGCATGTCGTACCGAGCGGTGTTCTTTGCCGGTTCATTCATGGAGAATTCTAAATATGAAGCAAATTACCATAAATTTATTTAATTTTGGCTCTCTAAATTAGCTTGCAGATGGATTTTAAATTTCTGGCTGATACGGTCAGGAACATTATCCTGAATACCGTAAAGGAATGGGATTCGATATATACGGAAAACAGGCCCGCGAGTTTGTTTTCAAGAAGCCTGTTCTTTCCCCTGGTGACACTTGCTTCAATTTCAACTTTCCTGGGAGCATTCCTCTTTACCAACACGGAACTGACCAATATCTATTCCCTCATTGCCGGAATAAGATACTTCATTGTGATGACAATAGTCGTATACGGAACAGCATTGGCCCTGAGAGAGATAATGAGAAGCTTCGGTTACAGGAACGATTCAGGCACTGCTTTCAAGATTGTCTCCGTCTCAGTAGTTCCCCTGCTACTCTGCCAGATAGTAAGCCAGCTTTTTGAGTCATTCATTTTCGTGAACATCCTCGCTTTTTTCGGTTTATACATTCTGTACACAGGCATTGAAAGAATGATCTCCCCCTCGGAATCAGACCGCATCAAAATAATACTGGCCGTTTTGCTTGTTTTCTTTCTCCTGTTCATCCTAACCGGTAGAATTATAGCCCAAATAAGCGATAAATTCTATTTCTCAATCTTTGCCTGAAACATAATATGAGATCGGCCGGTTCAAATATTGTGATAAAAAACAAAAAGGCATCTCACGATTATGTGTTTCTTGAAAAGTTCATTGCCGGCATCAAGCTTACCGGCACAGAGATCAAGTCGATAAGGGCCGGAAAGGCTGCCCTCACTGATGCTTTCTGCCAGTTTACAAACGGGGAACTGTATCTGAAGGGCATGCATATATCCGAATACTGGTGGGGAAATCTCAATAACCACGATCCGCTAAGGGAAAGGAAACTCCTTCTGACCAGAAGGGAGTTGAGAAAGCTGGAAAGAAAGGTAAAGGAGACAGGCCTTACAATAATTGCAATAAAGATTTTCATAAACGACAGAGGCCTGGCCAAAGCCGAGATAGCCCTCGCGAGAGGCAAGAAGGAATATGACAAGCGCGAAACCCTGAAACGGCGCGATGCCGACAGGGAACTCGACAGAATAAGAAAAAAGTAATCAGAAGTTCGGGCTGAGCAGATACCTTGAGTAGAACCTGTAAATATTCTCCACAGCCTCGTCGGCGGTATCAACAAGTGTAAAGATATCAAGGTCCTCAGGCGAGATATTGCGCTCCTCTGCCAGCATAACCTGTTTTATCCATTCAATAAGTCCGGTCCAGTATTTAATTCCTACCAGTATTATGGGGAATTTGCCGATTTTCTTTGTCTGGATCAGTGTAAGGGCTTCAAACAGCTCATCGAAGGTGCCGAAGCCGCCCGGAAGAACAATGAATCCCTGGGCATACTTCATGAACATCACTTTCCTCACAAAGAAATGATCGAAGGTTATGAGCTTGTCTGAATCGATGAAAGCATTGGCACGCTGTTCAAACGGAAGATCAATGTTTATACCCACCGATTTACCGTTACCCTTCCTGGCTCCCTTGTTTGCAGCCTCCATTATCCCGGGACCGCCCCCGGTTATCACTCCATAGCCGTTCTGAACAAGTTTGAAAGCTATTTCTTCAGCCAGCTTGTAATACTTGTCATTATAATGAGTCCGGGCCGATCCGAATATTGAAACACAGGGTCCTATCCTGGCCAGCTTCTCAAAACCCTCAACCAGTTCGGCAATGATCTTGAACACTCTCCACGAATCGGTCACATGAATCTCATGCCACGACTTCTCCGCGAATGCTTCACTGATCGGGTCATTCTGCATCTCATCCATCATAAGCTTGTTTTTGTAGAATTCAAATATATATAAAATCTAATCCCTGAGCTCATGCTCAAGAAATTTGGCAGTGTGACTGTCACGGCATTTCAGGAGCTCTTCGGGTGTGCCGGCAAATACAAGGTATCCGCCGTTCTTACCCCCTTCCTTCCCAAGGTCAATAATGTAATCGGCCATCTTGATCACATCCATGTTATGTTCGATCACTATCACGGTGTTACCCCTGTCGACCAGTTTGTTGAGAACATCCAGGAGAACCCTTATATCTTCAAAGTGAAGACCTGTTGTCGGCTCGTCAAGAATGTAGAGCGTCCTGCCCGTATCCTTTCGCGACAGCTCGGCAGCCAGCTTGATCCTCTGCGCCTCACCTCCCGACAATGTAGTCGATGGCTGGCCAAGCCTTATATATCCAAGTCCAACATCCTGCAGTGTCTTGATCTTGTGATATATCGACGGGACGTTTGCAAAGAATTCCACGGCCACGTTGACAGTCATGTCGAGGACATCACTTATTGACCGGTCCTTGTATTTCACCTCAAGAGTCTCGCGGTTGTACCTCTTCCCGTTGCAATCTGTACAATGCACATAAACATCGGGGAGAAAATTCATCTCGATGGTTTTGACGCCTGCTCCCTGGCATCCCTCGCAGCGGCCGCCCTTCACGTTGAAAGAGAACCTGCCGGCGCTGAATCCCCTGATCCTGGCCTCCGTGGTCTGCTCAAAAAGCTTCCTGATGTCGGTGAAAACACCCGTGTAAGTTGCAGGGTTGGATCTGGGCGTCCTGCCAATAGGCGACTGGCTAACTTCTATTACCTTGTCGAGATACTCCATCCCCAGAATATCCTTGTATGGAAGCGGCATCTTGCCTGAGTTGTGAAACCTCCTCGCCAGGGCCGGATGAAGTGTCTGGTTCACAAGCGATGATTTTCCGCTTCCCGATACGCCGGTGATGCAAATAAAAGTTCCAAGGGGAAAAACGGCATCCACGTTCTTCAGATTATGTCCCGAGGCTCCTGTCATAATAAGGAATTTGCCGTTACCCTTCCTCCTTTCACCCGGTATATTTAATTTATTGCTGTTGTTGAGATAAGCTGCCGTAAGAGTGCCAAAAGCCCTGATCTTCTCCGGCGATCCCACTGCCACAACTTCTCCGCCGTGACGTCCGGCACCCGGACCCATGTCGATGATATAATCCGACGATTGTATCATCTCCTTGTCGTGTTCAACCACTATAACCGAGTTACCCGCGTCCCGCAATCGCTTAAGGGAGGTTATGAGCCTCCTGTTGTCTCTCTGGTGAAGTCCAATGCTGGGTTCATCGAGGATATACAGAACATTCACTAGCCTCGAACCTATCTGCGTTGCAAGCCTTATGCGCTGGCTTTCTCCTCCCGAAAGAGTCCGGGCTCCCCTGTTAAGCGAAAGGTAATCGAGTCCAACCTCAACAAGGAATCCAA
>JAAYQC010000174.1 GCA_012519515.1 Bacteroidales bacterium
AGCTAAGGCGCACATCGAAAGGCTGCGCAGGGAAATCGAAGAGCACAATAACAGGTACTACGTTCTTAACCAACCTATTATTTCGGATTTTGAGTTTGATCTCCTGATGAATGAGCTGCAGACACTTGAGAAGAAATACCCTGAATTCTCATCCCCTTCCTCGCCAACCATAAAGGTTGGCAGCGATATTGCAAAGGAGTTTCTTCAGTATCAGCACAGGTACCCGATGCTTTCGCTTGGAAACACCTATAATTCCGAGGAACTCCGCGACTTCGACTCGAGACTCAGAAAATCTGTCAAAGGTCCTGTGGAGTATGTATGCGAGCTGAAATTTGACGGCGCTTCAATAAGTCTTACCTATTTAAACGGGGTGATGACCACCGCGCTTACAAGAGGCGACGGAAGCAAGGGAGATGACGTCTCTGCCAATGTAAAAACGATAAAAACCATACCCCACGTTGTGAAGGCCCCTGGCATACCTGAAGAATTCCTTGTAAGGGGGGAAATACTCATGTCCAGGGCTGTATTCAGACGGCTCAATGAGGAAAGGGAAAAGGAAGGGCTGAACCTCTTCGCCAATCCCAGAAATGCCGCTGCCGGGACCCTTAAGACTTTGGATCCGGCTGTTGTTGCATCACGTGAACTTGACTGCATATTTTATTTCCTTCTCGGGGAAGACCTGCCTTTCAGAACTCACTATGAAAACCTGATGCAAATAACCGGATGGGGGTTCAGTACCGACAGCAACACCAAAGTTTGCAGTAGCATAGCTGAGGTGATCGAATACATAAACGAATGGGAAGAGAAAAGGGAGGATCTGCCATACGACACCGATGGTGTTGTAATTAAAGTAAATTCCATCGATCAGCAGCTTGAAGCGGGATACACTGCAAAATCGCCCAGATGGGCCATAGCCTACAAGTATAAGGCTGAGCAGGCTCTCACCAGACTTCTGTCAGTCTCATACCAGGTGGGCAGAACGGGCACGGTAACACCGGTAGCCAACCTCGAGCCGGTTCAGCTTGCAGGCACAACTGTAAAGAGGGCATCCCTGCACAATGCCGATCAGATCTTCCTGCTCGACCTTCATGTCGACGACATGGTGTATGTCGAGAAAGGCGGTGATATAATTCCAAAGATCGTTGGTGTCGACAGCCAGGCCAGGAATGAAGCAAGCAGCAGGATAGAGTTCATTGAAAAATGTCCGGAATGCGGAACAGAGCTGGTGCGCAACGAAGGTGAGGCCAACCACTACTGTCCCGATTATCTTCACTGTCCTCCCCAGCTGAAAGGCAGAATAGAACATTTCATTTCCCGAAAGGCAATGGATATTGACGGACTGGGCGAAGAGACCGTTGATCTGCTGTTCAGCGAGGGGATGATAAGGAATGTGGCCGATCTTTACGATCTTACGGCCGAACAACTGCTTCCCCTCAACAGGATGGGTGAAAAATCGGTAGCCAGGATTTTATCAAGCATAAAGGGATCGGTAGATGTTCCATATCACAGGGTAATATTTGCACTGGGGATAAGGCATGTGGGTGAGACAGTGGCAAAAACACTGGCGGCGGAATTCCCCTCGCTCGGACAGCTTATGTCGGCCGACCTGGAAACGCTGACATCAGTTAACGAGATCGGTCCAAAGATAGCAGCAAGCATCATATCCTATTTCGCTGATCCCGGAAATATTGAAATAATCAAGCGCTTAACTTCAGCTGGTTTGAAAATGACGGGTGAGTCAGGCAAAAAAAGCAGCGGAGGAAGTTTAAGCGGCATGACCATAGTAATCTCGGGAGTGTTTTCAAAGCACAGCCGGGATGAATACAAGGAAATCATTGAAAGGAACGGAGGCAGGAATTCCTCGTCAATTTCAGGAAGCACCTCTTTCATACTCGCCGGCGACAACATGGGGCCGTCAAAAAGGGAAAAGGCGGAAAAACTGGGAATAAAGATTATAAGCGAGGATGAATTTCTGAATATGACAGGAGAATTATAAACCCTTCATATAGCTTTCATTTATAAAAAACTGTTAGGTTTGCACCATGAATATTCTCAGCAAGCTACGGATCAATGCCGGAAAATCCAGACTGTCGGTAAAGATGGCCAGGATCAGAAGGAAACCTCTGTATCTCAATCTTTACCATATCAGGACCATAGGTATAGTCTGGGATGCTTCCCGGCCTGAGGATTTCAGTATTCTCACCAGGTTTCATCAACATATGGCGGAACAGAACAGGGAGGTCACGATACTCGGATTTTTCCCTGGAAAAGAGTTGCCTGACCGCTATACGGCAATCAGGTATTTCTCCTGTTTCAAAAAAAATGAACTGAATTTTTTCTATTGTCCCGTCAATCCCGACGTGGATTCATTCATCAACACAAAGTTTGACCTGCTGATAGACATCAACTTCAGCAATCTATTTCCACTATTGTATGCAAGTTCCCTTTCACAGGCAGGATTAAAGGTCGGACTTGCAGACGATAAGCCGGAATCTTCTCCCTTCGACCTGATGATATCCATGACAAGCCCGGTAGCTATTGATAAGTACCTTGAGCAAGTGTTGTATTATCTCGAAATAATAAATTCCGAATCTGCAAAGAAAGCAGTATAAGTGTCATAAAATGAAAAAATTAAAAGGAACCGGAGTAGCAATAATAACGCCTTTCAAGAACGATTCGAGCATTGATTTCGCAGCGCTGGGACGTGTTATAAACAGGGTGATTACAGGAGGGGTCAATTATATCGTTGTTCTGGGAACAACCGGCGAAACATCCACACTGTCGAAGGATGAGAAACACGCTGTCGTATCGTATGTTGTTGAAGCTGTCGATGGAAAGGTTCCTCTGATAGCGGGTATAGGGGGAAACAATACCCAGGAAGTCGTAAACAACATCAGGCAGTATGACCTTTCGGCCATCAGCGCTGTGCTTTCTGTTGCCCCCTACTATAATAAACCGAATCAAAGAGGCCTTTTCCAGCACTTCAAGACCATTGCAACCTGGTGCCCCGTTCCTGTTATCATATACAATGTACCCGGAAGAGCCGGCTGCAACATATCGGCCGACACCTGTCTGGAGCTTGCACACAACTGTGATAACATCATTGGTGTAAAGGAAGCCAGCGGTGACATGAGTCAGATAATGAAGATAATAAAAGGCAAGCCTGAAAACTTCGATGTGTTGTCAGGCGACGACATGCTTACTCTTCCGGTCATTGCTGCCGGCGGTTCGGGTGTAATTTCCGTTTTGGCCAATGCCTTTCCTGCCGCAGTTACTGAGCTGGTAAACAATGCTCTCAGGAACAATCTGAAATCAGCAAGGGAAATTCAGTTCCGCTATCTTGAAATGATAGACCTTCTATTTGCTGAAGGTAATCCTGCCGGGGTAAAAGCCATGCTTAACGTGCTTAACATTTCCAGCAACCATCTCAGACTCCCACTTGTGCCTGTCAGCAGGCCGACGATGACGAGGATTCAGAAAGCCATAGAAGAAGTAAGCAAAGCCTGATTCTGATTACCTGGGAGCTGACTGGCGGGCAGCAGGTGCCGGTTGCTCGACTCTGCCGTGGCAGTTCTTGTATTTTTTACCGCTTCCGCAGGGACATGGATCGTTTCTTCCCACTTTCTTATCAACCCTGACAGGTTCCGCTTTCTGCATCTTTCCCTGATGCCCTTCTCCGCCTGTACTGCTGTACTGCGAGAAGTCGCTTTTTGAAGTCTTGTACTTGCTCATATCGACCTGCCGCCTGCGCTGGGCTTCCTTAACCTGATCGGGATCCTGTATCGGGATGTAGCCCTTCATCAAAGTACTGACAACATCCCTGTTTGTTCTGGCAATAACGGCCTTGAAAAGCTCGAACGACTCGAACTTATATATCAGGAGGGGATCTTTCTGCTCATAGGTGGCATTCTGCACCGACTGTTTCAACTCGTCCATCTCACGTAAGTGCTCCTTCCATATCTCATCTATTGTCGCGAGCACAACAGTCTTCTCATAAGCCTTTGACAGCTCCCTTCCTTCCGATTCAGCGGTTGCCTTAAGGTTGGTTATAACCTGGAACACCCTGACTCCGTCGGAAATCGGGACCACCACATTTTCATAAACATGCGACATTCTCTCATAGACATCCTTAAGTACGGGGCAGGCCTGATTTGATATGGCTTCCACCTTTCTCTTATAAGTATCCAGTACTTTGGCATAAACGGCATCAGTAACCTCCTGCGAGTTGTACTTCAGAAAATCCTGTCTTGGAACAGGAGAATCCATCGAGAATGAGCGTATCAGGTCTAACTCAAAATTTTCAAAGTCTCCATCGTTATGATAACTATCCACAAGACTTTCCGTTACGTCGTACATCATATTGGCAACATCGACCGACAGTCTTTCGCCGAGTAGCGCGTGTCTCCTTTTCTTGTAAATAACCTCCCTCTGGGAGTTCATGACATCGTCATATTCCAGAAGCCTTTTCCTGATCCCGAAATTATTCTCCTCCACCTTTTTCTGCGCGCGCTCTATCGATTTTGTAATCATTGGGTGCTGAATGACCTCACCTTCCTTCAGTCCCAGTTTATCCATTATCCCTGCAATCCTTTCCGATCCGAACAACCTCATCAGTTCGTCCTCAAGTGAAACGAAGAACTGGGAGGAGCCGGGGTCGCCCTGTCGTCCTGATCTTCCTCTCAGCTGGCGGTCAACACGACGCGATTCATGGCGCTCAGTACCGATGATGGCCAGTCCGCCCGCATCACGTACCTCGGTAGTGAGTTTGATATCGGTACCACGGCCAGCCATATTTGTTGCAATAGTGATGGCTCCTGGTTTTCCGGCCTCTGCAACTACCTCTGCCTCACGCTGGTGGAGTTTGGCATTAAGCACATTATGCTTAAGTCCTTTCATTTTCAGCATCCTGCTCAGGAGTTCGGATATTTCAACTGATGTTGTACCTACCAGAACGGGACGGCCTTTTCGGTTCAGATCCTGGATTTCGTCGATGACGGCATTGTATTTCTCCCTTTTTGTCTTGTAGACAAGGTCTTCCCTGTCGTCCCTTATCACCTTCCTGTTTGTAGGAATCACAACCACATCGAGCTTGTAGATATTCCAGAACTCACCCGCTTCCGTTTCGGCCGTACCTGTCATCCCGGCAAGCTTGTGGTACATCCTGAAATAGTTTTGCAGGGTAATGGTGGCATATGTCTGGGTGGCCTCTTCCACCTTTACATTTTCCTTTGCCTCGATAGCCTGGTGCAAACCGTCGGAATAGCGGCGTCCCTCAAGTATTCTGCCTGTCTGTTCGTCGACTATTTTGACCTTGTTGTCCATAACAACATACTCAACATCCTTGTCAAACAGTGTCCATGCCTTAAGGAGCTGCGTCATGGTATGAACCCTCTCCGATTTGACGGAATAATCCTGCAGGAGTTCATCTTTCTTCCTGAGCTTTTCCCTGTCATCCAGTCCCGACTTTTCGAGGTCGGCAATTTTTGAACCCACATCGGGAAGTACAAAAAAGCTGGCATCCTGGACCGAGTCGGAGATCAGGTCGAGTCCTTTATCGGTTAATTCTATCGAATTGGCCTTTTCGTCGATTATAAAAAACAGTTCATCGGTAACCTTGGGCATCTCCTTGCTGTTGTTCTGCATGTAGAAGTTTTCGGTCTTCTGAAGGAGTGTTTTATTTCCTTCTTCACTCAGGTATTTTATAAGGGCATTATTTTTGGGCAGACCCTTGAAAGACCTGAGGAGCAGCTTGCCACCCTCCTCGGTATTACCCTCACCTATGAGTCTTTTGGCGTCTGCAAGTATCTGGGTCACGAGGCGTTTCTGTGCATTTACCAGTTTGTCGACTTTTGGTTTGAGTTCATCAAACTGCTGGGTATCGCTCTTCGCGGTCGGGCCTGATATTATAAGAGGTGTACGGGCATCATCAATCAGCACCGAGTCGACCTCATCGACGATGGCATAATGGTGTTTCCTCTGGACCAGGTCCTCGGGGTTTATTGCCATATTGTCTCTCAGGTAGTCAAAGCCGAACTCATTGTTGGTACCGAAAGTGATGTCGGCGTTGTATGCTTTGCGGCGGGCCGCGGAATTAGGCTGGTGCTTGTCGATGCAATCTACGGTAAGTCCGTGAAACTCATATATTGGTCCCATCCACTCTGAGTCGCGTTTTGAGAGGTAGTCGTTTACTGTCACAATATGGACGCCTCTTCCTGCAAGAGCATTCAGGAATACCGGAAGTGTGGCAACCAGTGTTTTGCCTTCTCCCGTCGCCATTTCGGCTATTTTCCCTTTATGAAGGGCTACCCCACCGATCAGCTGGACATCGTAGTGGACCATGTCCCAGGTTATCTCATTGCCCCCGGCAATCCATTTATTGCGCCATATTGCCTTATCTCCCTTAACAGTTATGCTTTCCCTGGTTGCCGCGAGATCCCTGTCGTACTGCAGTGCCGTGACCTCAAGAAATTCGTTCTCCTTGAATCGTCTGGCAGTCTCCTTCACTATGGCAAAAGCCCTTGGCAGAAGGGTATCGAGAGTTTTCTCTATCTTTTCTTCAATAATTTTCTCCAGCTTGTCAGTCTGGTTGTAATACTCTTCCTTCTTGTCAACATCCTCCTCATTCTCAGCAAGGTTCCTGAGAGATTGTATTTCATTTTCATCTGCTTCAAGTGCTTCCGACAGTTCCTTTTTAAGGTTGAAGGTGCATTCCCTGAGCTGATCATTGGATATATCTCTCAACTTGTCATATTCCTTAAGCACCTGGCTCACGTAAGGAGAGATCTCCTTGATATCCCTTTCATATTTGTTTCCGAGGAAAAAACCGAGCACTTTATTGATAAAATCCATCTATATATAGTTTTAACTGGTCCTGAAAATAATCCCGTAAAATTACTCATTTTCATAAAGCTTGTCAAAAACCCTGCATTTTAATTAAGTGGGCAGACCTTGAAAACAAGGCAGCATTAACGTGCAAAGCCTGCTAACTGACCGGTACTTAATCAGTTAACAGGCTTATGCATTCTCCATCAGAATCCTTTTCCGGCATTTGTTTTTCCGGGGATTCCGTATTAGGTCCTATTTCTCTTCCCTTGAACGAAGCAGGTCCCTGTCAAAAGGATACAGATTATGTTTCCCGACAAGGGTAATCTTATCAAGGATGGCTTTGGCACTTGATTCCTCCTCTATCTGTTCCTCGACGAACCACTGAAGGAAATTATTTGTGGTATAGTCCTTTTCTTCAAGAGTGAGTTCAACCATTTCATTGATGCTGGCGGTAATGAATTCCTCATGCTTCAAAACCTCTTCGAACAAGGCCTGGATGCTTTCATATTCTACCGGAGGTTTTTTGAATTCCGGAATGATAGCCGTTCCTCCCCTGTCGTTTACAAATTTTATGAATTTGAGCATATGCTCACGTTCCTCATCCGACTGGGCATAAAGCCATCCGGCTGTTCCTGAAAAACCTTTGGTCTCGGCCCATGATGCCATTGCCAGGTAAAGGTTTGATGAGTATCCTTCTCTTTCTATCTGACGGTTGCAGATGTCTTCTACTTTCTTCTTCAACATATTATTCTGATTTTGATATTATTGTTAAAATAAAGATTCCTTCCTATTGTTCAATATGCAAAAGATCATCGATGCGAGTCACAAGATCATTTACAGAAAAGGGTTTTGGAAACACCGAATCTGCCCCGAGTGCCTTTGCCATACGCAGATAGCTTCCCGGCCCTGCCTTTCCGCCACCGGAGATAGCTATTACTTTTATTTCCGGTTTCATTTCCCTCATCTGCATAATAACCTTAAGTCCATCCTCTTCCGGCATAAGGAGATCAGTAACAACCAGGTCGGTAACGCCTGGTTTGAAGTTTATCAGTGCCTCTTTGCCGTTGTCAGCTTCCAGTACTGTATAATCCTTTCTCAGAAGAGCGGATCTGAGCATTTCCCTCAAATCCCTGTCATCTTCTATTATCAATATTACCGGCATTTCAGGCTGAATTAAGATGATACATAAGACTACGAATGCGAAGTTACAAATTCTTCCTCAATTAGAGTTAAAATATTTCAGTCAGTATCAGACAAGGGAAGGCTGACAGTGAATACGGATCCTTTTCCCTCAATGCTTGAAGCGTTTATGGTTCCTCCCAGAGCGTTTATGATTTCTCCTGATATATAAAGCCCCAGGCCTTTCCCTGATCCCTCGGGCCGTGATGAGAACCAGGGCTCAAAAATTCTCTGAAGTGTCAGCTGATCCATTCCGCAGCCCGTGTCACTTATGCTTACCACAGCCGCTCTTTCCCTGTTTCTGCCGGCATGATCAGCATCCTCACACGTTTCTTCCAGGAAGGTTTTTACAGTCAGTGTCCCTCCCCTGTTGACCATTGCCCTGACCGCGTTTCCTGTGATATTCATGAAAACCCTCAGTAACTCGGAAGGATCGGCATTAACCCTGATCGCTAACGGGTGGAATGAGCTTACAATATTAATTTCAGGACTTAATGAAGGACGGAAGAAAGCGAGTGTTTCGGCAACAATATCATTCAGGTTGACAATTGTCTTTTCGTCAGTCCCGCCACCCCCTGAAACGAGTAGTTTTTCTGTAAGAGATCTTGCCCTTAGCACAGCCGACAGTATCTTTTCAGAACTCTCCCTGAGGGGCTGATTGTCGGAAAGGTCTTCCCTTAGCATTTCAGCATATCCTGAAATGACGGTGAGTACGTTGTTCAGGTCGTGTGCAATACCTGCAACCCTTATTTCAGCCTGGTTACGGGAGTTCATCGGTATTTTGGATTCGTCATTCACCATGAAGACAAATTATAAAGCTATCAGGGGATATCAAGGTTAAAAGCTCTTTTGAATTCCTTCAGTCCGGGATATTTTCCAACCATATGATTGTATTTCTGCTCATCCGAATAGATAATTTCATTGCTTTCGGACAAATCGACCGTTGTTGTGATTTCGATCTCCTGCAGTCCGAACTCCTGTTGAAGCAAGGCTGCCAGGTGGGGCTTGTAATTAAGTACAAACAGGTCTTTCTGGTCGGCATTTGCAAAGTGGATTGTTATTCCTTCCTGCTCGTCCAATTCTGTATGTATCGATTTGAGCATACTTGTCACCCTGGCTCCCTCACCTTTAAGTGAGTCTGTGAACTTCTTCCAGGCCTCCTCAAATGATTCGGGCGTCAGTTCCGGCAAGGGTCCCGAATTCCCCACCACGGATGTTCTTTCTTCAGGCTTTGCCTCAGCCGGTGGTACAGAATCCTTTTTATTCCCCGCGATTATATCCTTGATCGAGAATGAGCGGGTTTGCTTTTCTATCACAGGTAGATGTTTCCCTTCCGGTTTATCGGTCTGTACCTGCCTGAATGCCGCGGGATGTTCGGCCGTCTCCCTGATTATCCGCGATTTTGAAGGATATGGGATTTCCTCCTTCTCAGCTATTACGGGCTTTTTTTTTTCAGTCTCTTCTGTTTCGCCTGCATTCAGGCGCGCCATGCGGACAAGGAACAATTCAACATGCAGGCGTTGATTTTTACTTGACTTGTATGAAAGTTCGCAGTTGCTTCCCAGTTCAAGTGCTTTGAATATGAAGCTCTCCGGGCAGTTTGCGGTCTGAGCCAGATATTTCTGCCTTATAGCCGGTGTAGCTTCAAGAAGCTTAAGGGTGACTTCATCCTTGCTTACCAGCAGATCGCGAAGGTGACTGCACAAGCCGGAAACGAAATTATGCCCGTCGAATCCTTTTTCAAGAATATGGCTGAAGATGGTAAGAACAGAAGCTATATCTCCTTTCAACGCGGCATCAACTGTTTTGAAATAGTATTCAAGATCAAGAACGTTAAGATTTTCGATCACGTCCTTGTAGCTTACGCTTTTACCGCTCAGGCTGACAATCTGGTCGAATATTGAAAGGGCATCCCTCAGGGCGCCATCAGCTTTTTGGGCTATAATGTGAAGAGCTTCCTCCTCGGCAGTTACACCTTCACTGTCGGCTACAAATGCAAGGCGGGCCGCGATGTCTTCTATCCTGATCCTGTTGAAATCAAAGATCTGGCAGCGGGAGAGTATTGTTGGAATTATTTTATGCTTCTCCGTTGTTGCAAGTATAAAGATTGCATGGGCGGGAGGTTCCTCAAGGGTTTTAAGGAATGCATTGAAAGCCTGTGTAGTAAGCATGTGAACCTCATCGATGATGTAGATACTGTATCTGCCCACCTGAGGAGGGATCCTGACCTGGTCGGTAAGGTTCCTTATGTCTTCCACCTTATTATTCGAAGCGGCATCGAGTTCATGAATATTGAACGACCGCATGCTGTTGAATGAAAGGCAGGATTCGCACTTATCACAAGCCTCTCCGTTCTCCTGAAGCTCAGTGCAGTTGATGGTTTTGGCAAATATCCTGGCACAGGTTGTCTTTCCCACTCCCCGGGGGCCGCAGAAAAGATAGGCATGCGCGAGGTGCCTGCCCTTAATCGCCGCTTTCAGGGTTTTTGTAATAGAGTCCTGCCCTACCACCATGTCGAAAGTCGCCGGCCTGTATTTTCTTGCTGATACTATGAAATTCTCCATAAACCTGTTGACTCCAGCCTGAAGGAAATCTGATGAATCACAAATATAATCAAAAAGTATTCTGCCTGAAAAAGGAGCTTCAAATTAAGCCTCCCGGTAAGCATGAATCGCGATAGCATATTCATCCATTTCTTTCAGTATTAAAATCATGCAAAAATTTTTCTTTAATGAAAAATATTGTACTTTTGCGAGCCAAAATCATTTCTAACAAACACAGTTAACTATTATGTTGAATCAGTACGAAACCGTTTTCATTGCAACTCCCGTTTTGTCTGAGAACCAGATGAAGGAAGCGGTACAAAAATTCAAGAAGGTCATCACCGAAAACAACGGTGAGATCGTTCATGAAGAGAACTGGGGCCTGAAGAAACTGGCCTATCCAATTCAGAAGAAGTCGACAGGCTTCTATTACCTGATTGAATTCAGGGGACCCGGAGACCTTATTGAAAAACTTGAGGTTCAATACCGCAGGGATGAAAGGATAATCAGGTTCCTGACATTCAGGATGGAGAAACATGCTATCGAGTATGCAGAGAAGAAAAGAAGACAAAAAGAATCAGGAAAATCGAAGGAGGAATAAGACATGGCACAGAACGAATCAGAAATCAGATACCTGACTCCTCCGACAGTGGAGGTAAAGAAAAAGAAATACTGCCGTTTCAAGAAGAACCGGATTAAGTATATCGATTACAAGGACCCCGAGTTCCTTAAGAAGTTTCTCAACGACCAGGGCAAGATTCTGCCCCGCAGACTTACGGGAACATCATTGAAATATCAGAGGAAGGTGGCAAAAGCCGTTAAAAGGGCTCGTCATATTGCTCTTCTTCCTTATGTCACAGACCTGTTAAAATAAGGAGGGACAGCTATGGAAGTAATTTTATTGCAGGATATCAACAAGCTTGGACAGAAAGACGATATCGTCGTTGTCAGGAACGGTTACGCGAACAACTTTCTGATTCCAAAGGGATATGCTGTTGCTGCAACAGCTTCAGCAAAGAAGATGCACTCTGAGAATATGAGACAGAGGGCTCACAAGGAAGAGAAGATCAAGGCAGATGCACTTGAAACCGCCGCAAAGATGGCCGGAGTATCTCTGGTTATCGGTGCCAAAACCAGTTCAACGGGAAAGATCTTCGGTTCAGTCAATACCATTCAGATAGCAGAAGCTCTCAGCGAGAAGGGATTTGACATCGACCGCAAGAATATCACCCTTCCTGATGACCAGATCAAGGAAGTCGGCCAGTACAAGGCTGTTGTCAAGCTTCACAGGGAAGTCAGGGTGGATGTTGATTTTGAGATTGTTGCCGAGTAACAAACCTGAAAGACACCATAATTAAAAGGATATGCGCGTGCATGTCCTTTTTTTTGTTCCTGGTCCGGTGCTTATCAGAAGTTGTCGTGATAATCCTTACGGCGCTCGTATTTCAGGTCAGCAAGTACCGATGACTTGACTCGGATTGTAAAGTTCCACATCTTCATCGAGCCATTGGGAACCCAGTTGAAGCTCATTACCCAGCAATGAAGGTCGCGGGTTATGCCTATCTGAGTCATGGTTATTTCCTTGTGCGAAAAGTCATACCCCGTAGTGTAGGTTATGGCTGTTTTTCCGGTAAGGTTCACGTTTCCGCTTGCCGAAAGAGTCTGTGCCAGGTTTGACTTAAACCCTGGCTTGGAATAGTTGATATTGTAGCTTACCCTCATCGACCAGGGAACATCAAAAATATAATACCCGTATTCATCGAACAACAGAGAGGTCGCATCACCGGGCTGGCTCATACTACGGGTCTCATCCCCGGTCATCATCCCCCGGCTGGAAGCACCCGCGGAAGCGCCTGAGGAAGTTTGCTGAGACAATCTTCCCTTTTCTCCGGTCAAAAGGCGCCCAAGGTCAAAGTCGAGACTGACTGAAAAACTTGTCAGCCTCATTAGCTTCCTGTTCTGCTCAAAGGCAAAGGTATTGATGGGAGTTCCCCTTTCACTGAGTCCGTAAAGCGAGAAACTGCTGTTTGCCGACACTCCTATATTATTCATCAGGGTTGTTCGCATTCCCATAGTTACCGGCGACCATCTCATGGAATCTGCAAATACATTATAGGAGGTTGCTATCCCCAGATTATCAATCAGTTTGACCTTTTTGGGCTTACCCGTGGTGTCGTTTTTTTCGAAAACTTTGGCTTCCAGAATATTGGCAATATTGAACGAGACATTGCTGCTTCGTCTCGACAAAGAGGGAGTGCCGTAAATATTACCTTGAAAAATAGAGTATTCGGTCATATTCCCTAATGTATCCGATTGCACTGTGCGGTAAAGATCGCTGCCAAACCCCTTTAAAGCAGGAATATAGCTGAAGTTTACGGACGGTTTTACAACATGCCGGATTGTCTGCACCCTTGATTCGGGCTTGAAGTTAAAGGTTCCGAAGATCTGGGGATTGAAGCCTGCGCTTATTGAAGGACTTATGGAATGACCGTAGAATGTACCGCGGATGGTATCCGTGACCACCCTGGGGACTATCTCATTTCTTGAAGGATTGAAATAATCGGGATCCCACCTTTTCTCAAACTTCTGTGTGTAAAGCACTCCGCTGTAGCGTAGCTGGGGAGAGACGGAGAAATTCCGGAAAGGCCTGAATTGAATGCTTAATGGAGCTTCATGCTTGAAACCATTTCTCATATTGTTCCAAACCTTGTTTGTAAAAAGAAGGCTGTCGTAGGTATTGATCTGGTTGTCGACCGAAGCAGAGTACTGGAACTGGAGCTCCTGATACCACTTTCCCACTCCCGCCGCACCTTTCCGTTTGAGCGGGTAGATCCTTGCCATGTTGAAATTAATCCTGGGCAGATTGAGCGATACTGTCTTGTTCTTTACGTTCTGACTATGGTTCATACTGGCCGACAGGTTGAAGGGCGTACCTGTCCATGTTTTAGAGTAGCTTATGCTCGACTGCCTCTGGGTTGTCACATGTTCGGTGACGTCGTAACTGTTGTTTTTGTCGAATCCGCTCGAGCTCATGCTCACATTAGCCGAAAACCTTGAACCCGGTCTTGCCTTTGCGTCCTGGCTGTAGGTCCATCCGATTTTGTAGTTTGATGTCTTGCTGTAATCTTTAAGACCTTTGTGGCCGTAGATGTTGTTCGCGTAGCTGAAGCTGAACTGTCCGCTGTACTTGTATTTTTTCGAATAATTCGATGTTGCTGACAGCAACCAGGTGCCGTTGGTATAGATACTTCCGCGCAAAGCAAGGTCGAAGTAATCGCTTATTGCAAAATAATATCCGCCATCAGTCAGATTATAGCCCCTTTGCTGCTCCTGTCCTATGCGCGGTACTAGTATCCCGGAGGCCGCCCTCTTTTTCTGGATAGGAAAGAAACCGAAGGGAAGAGCTACAGGCAGGGGGATACCTTCCAGCACCAGGTAACCAGGACCGGAGATAATCTTTTCGCCGGGGTAGATCTTTGCCTTCGGAAGACGTATAAAAAAATGTGGATGTTCAGCATCGCAGGTGGAATAGGTGCTGTTAGCGATATTGGAGGTGCCGTCGTCAAGCATTTTGGTAACCTGGCTCCTGAGAAGACCATCCTCCTGCTTTGTCACAATCCTGTAGGCAATAGCCTTCCGGGTGGTGAAATTATAAAACAATGAATCGGATTCTATTTCCTGTGAACCCTGCCGGAAGACCGGCTTGCCAACCAGTCCGCCCACCGAATCGGGTTTCCCGGTGGCAAATACCGTGCTTGCCGCCATGTCGAACACTATCGAGTCGGCAGTGATCTGTATATCATCATAAGTAACCTCCGCCTTATCGGACATGTAAACCCTCTTGTTCCTGAGATCATTTCGTTTTGTTCCCTCGGATTTATAGTTTACCTTCTTGTCGATTGCATCGGGGGAGACCGTAAGTATGATTCGTGGTACTGTATCAAAAACAATTGTATCGGCGCGGACAACAACCGTGTCAGGGGGTGAAATGTCTTCCTGTGAGAACAATGAAAGAGTACAGGCCATCACAAGTAACACTACAGGCAGCCGTTTTTGTTTAAAAAAATACAACTTTAATACTATTTTTGTACAGTTTTTGTGACGTCCGTATCTCAGGCGCAAAACTAATTAAAAAAACATGAACTGAATATGGGTTCAGATTTTAATAACGTCAAAGAGCATACCAATATTTATCTTCAGCGGCTGATTTGTATGATTCTGCTGTTGGCGGCAATCCCCTTTCTTTTATCAACAGTCCGGGGATCAGAGAAAAAATGGGTCGTTGTGATTGACGCGGGTCACGGAGGCAAGGACCCCGGTGCGCTGGGGGCCATAAGCAAGGAAAAGAACATCAACCTCGCGATAGCGCTGAAAGCGGGAAGCTACATTGAACAAAATCTCAAGAACGTCGAGGTCCTTTATACCAGAAAAACCGATGTATTTGTGGGATTGTACGAGAGAGCCGATTTTGCAAACAAGAACAAGGCCGACCTGTTTATATCGATACATGCAAATGCAATATCGAAGTCGAGCATAAAAGGCACCGAGACCTGGATTATGGGACTTGCACAGGACGAGCAGAACCTCGAGGTAGCTATGAAGGAGAACGAAGTGATTCTCCTTGAAGATGATTTTTCCACGAAATACGAGAATTTCGATCCGAAGTCGCCTGAATCCTATATCATGTTCACGGTTATGCAGAACACCTACAGGGAGCAAAGCCTCTATCTGGCTTCAAATATTCAGCACCAGTTCAGAAACAGGGCCGGGAGGATTGATCTCGGAGTGAAACAGGCAGGATTCCTGGTACTCTACATGACCTCGATGCCCAGCGTGCTGATCGAGACGGGTTTTCTGACCAATACAGAGGAAGAGAAATACCTCAACACAAAGGATGGTCAGGATTATATTGCTTCAGCAATTTACAGGGCAACAAGAGATTATATAAACGAGATAGATAAAAAATCGAATATATCACGGTCTGCCGACGATTACACGGTTCCTGTTCAGGCCTCCGGCGTTCAGGAAAATGCCTCATCAGGCAATCAGCTCAGGTTCATGGTTCAGATAGCTACTTCAGGGTCGAGAAAGCAAGTTACACCGGTAAATTTCAACGGACTGGAGGATATAGTTGAAATTGAGTCGGACGGTCAGTTCAAGTATGCATCAGGAAGTTTTGAAGATTATGCCATGGCTTCTGAACACCGTAAAAAATTAGGCAGCTATTACCCCGATGCCTTTGTCATCGCTGTTAAGAACAATAAAATACTACCTTTGCAGGAGGCACTTAATTCAAAGTAAAATCTATTCAGCCTTATGAAAAAAATTTCAAATGAGGCCAAGATCGGGCTCACGACAATACTGAGCATCCTGGTTTTCATATGGGTTTTCAGTTTTCTCAAGGGAAAGAACATCTTTAACAAGACCGCCAATTACTATGTGATTTATGAACAGGTAGGCGGGCTTGCCGAATCGAGCCCTGTGGAAGTTAACGGATACAAGGTAGGTGTTGTGCAGTCGGTTAAATTCCTTGATCCTGTCAGCGGCAGGCTGCTGGTAACCCTGTCAGTCGACAAAAAGTTCAGGCTTCCGGTCAATACAGTTGCTGAAATCACTACGGCAAGCCTGATCGCGGGAATGAAGATTCAGTTCGTATACGGTAATGGTCCGGGAACATATTCAAATGGCGACACTATACCAGGGCGGCTTGCAGTCTCACTGCTCACGAGGCTTGAAGATGAGCTTCTGCCCCTTAAGGACAGGATATCGGATCTGATCATGACTCTCGATACTGTAATAGGATCGGTAAATGAGATCATGGATCCCAAATTCAGGGCCGACCTGAGATCTGGAGTGTCGAGCCTCAGCAATACAGCCAGAAGCCTTGATGAGGCCGAACTGAAGGCTACTCTGATGAATATCAATTCATTTACAGCCATGCTCGCCAGCAATTCCGAGAAACTCAGCTCCACATTCAACAGTCTTGGCAGTATAGCCGACACTCTTGCCGCTGCCGACCTCTACGGTTCTATAAACAATCTCAAATCCAGTCTCGAGAGAGCTTCGGCGCTCCTCGGGAGCCTGAACGAGGGCGAGGGCACGGCAGGCAAGCTCATGACCAACGATTCACTCTATACAAATCTGTCGAACAGTCTGGAGAGTCTCGACCAGCTATTGCAGGATATGAAAGCCAATCCCAAAAGGTATGTTCACTTTTCCCTGTTTGGCAAAAAGAATACCCCTTCACAATAGCTTTTTAATAAAATTCAGATTATCTTGAACTTAAAATTTAGCAAAAAAACAAGAGCAAAATAATCCCTGTTTTTAGTGTTTCCTGTTGAATTTTGAGCAAAAGGCATAAGAGTTTGTCTGTCATGGTTAATACGAAAATTGTACTTGTAAGCACCTGATATACAATATTTTACAATAAATGAAATAATTTTGTAACATAAGTTATTGATGGTTAAAACCATATAATGTTTTTGAATTTAGCAAGCGAAAAAAATTTTTTTTATTACTTTTTTTTTTACAAATATTGCTATCGCAATCAGCATAACGGATAACACACGACAAACACAAAATATTTCCATGAACAAATCACACGCCGATGTATGGAATAATTGTCTGCACATAATAAAGGACATTATTCCTTCCGTCAGTTTTAAGACCTGGTTTGAGCCTATTATTCCCCTGAAGCTTGAAAACAACGTTCTGACAATTCAGGTACCCAGTCCGTTTTTCTATGAGTACCTCGAAGAGCAATACATAGATATACTCAGGAAGACTCTCAGGCGCGAGATCGGAGCTGATGCGAAGCTCGAATACAATGTTGTGCTTGAGAATGCCAATTATTCCGACGGCAAGCCCTATACCGTAAGGTATCCGTCGAGGAACAAGACCGATCTTCACAACAAGCCCGTACAGGTTCCCTTCAATGTCACCCAGTCTTCAATAAAGAATCCTTTTGTAATACCGGGGATCAAGAAGGTGCACTTTGATCCGAAGCTCAATCCCGACTACAACTTCAGCAACTATGTAGAGGGGGAATGCAACAGGCTTGCGCGTTCGGCCGGCATAGCGGTCGGCAACAATCCCGGAGGCACTGCCTTCAATCCTTTGATGATCTATGGCGATTCCGGACTTGGCAAGACTCATCTTGCACAGGCCATAGGGATACTTGTTAAGGAAAAGCATCCCGACAAGGTTGTGCTATATGTCAATGCCAACAAGTTTCAGACCCAGTTCGTGGAATCGGTCAGAAACAACAACAAGAACGATTTCCTGCACTTCTACCAGATGATTGATGTCCTCATCCTTGACGACGTTCATGAGTTTGCCGGAAAGGAAAAAACGCAGGACACTTTTTTCCATATTTTCAATCATATTCATCAGTCGGGCAAACAACTCATCCTGACCTGCGACAGGCCTCCCGTTGAGCTTCAGGGAATGGAGCAGAGGCTGCTGTCGAGGTTCAAATGGGGGCTTCAGGCCGACCTTCAGAGGCCCGACTACGAGACCAGGCTTGCCATTCTCAAGAAAAAGGCATACAACGACGGCATCGAGCTGCCCGACGAGATCCTTGAATATCTCGCTGCCAACATCTCAAACAACATCCGGGAACTTGAAGCGGTTCTGATCTCCCTCTACGCCCAGTCGACCCTCAACAGGAAAGAAATAACCCTAGACCTGGCAAGGCAGATGGTTGAAAAGCTTGTAAGCACCCAGAGACGTGAAATAACAATAGACTACATTCAGAAGACCGTTTGCGACTACTATAAGATCCCCGTCGAACTCATACAGGGAAAAACCAGAAAAAGGGAGATTGTTCAGGCAAGACAGGTTTCAATGTATTTCTCCAAGAACCTAACCAAGGCATCCCTTGCAAGCATCGGCTCACATATAGGCGGAAAGGATCACGCCACCGTGCTTCATGCATGCAAGACGGTTAATAACCTTATCGATACTGACAAGCATTTCAGGAACCAGATTAACGAGATTGAGAAGAAGTTGAAAGTTTAATGAGCGGCGTGCGGCTAGCGGCATGCGGCGCGCGGCTGGCGTTTGGCGTAGAGTGTTTACGTTAAGTGTTTAGCGTTTGGCGTTTAGGGTTTAGGGTTTAGCGTTTAGGGTTAAGTGTAGCGTAGTCAAACGTTAAGTATTTAGCGTAGAGCCAATTACTAATTGCCAATTGTTCATTGCTAATTGTTCATTGCTAATTGTTCATTGCTAATTGTTCATTGCTAATTGTTCATTGCTAATTGCCAATTGCATCACCGCTTCCCCCTGAAATGACTGCTTTCTATATCCTTTACGCATCTGAAGCCTACCGTCGCGCTGCGGTCGAATCCCTGTGATACCATGAGCATTATCTGGGTTTTATCAAGAGGTTGCGGTCCTCCCTTTATATACATCCGGCCCGCTTCGGGATTGTAGAAACTGCCTCCCCTGATGATCATGAAGTAATTTGATCCGTTGAAATACATATCGTTGGTCATCTGCCATACATTCCCTACCAGATCGACGACCTCGTATGGACTCATACCCTTGCTGAAAGCGTCAACAGGTGTAGGCTTTCCAAAAGCATTGTTGCACATAGTCCCGTGAAATTCATTTCCCCAGGGCCATTTTCTTCCGTCTGTTCCCTGGGCAGCAAGCTGCCATTCAGCTTCCGTTGGCAGTCTTTTACCTGCCCATCTGGCATAAGCCTTCATATCCTCCAGACTGAGATAAACGACAGGGTAATTCTCCTGCCCCTGCGGGTAGATATCGTATTTCCAGTGCCTGAGATAGCCTGTGGTATCGACCGGCCTGTAGCCCGTGTTCTGGAGAAACTCATAATACCGGGCATTGGTCACCGGGTATTTGTCAATCAGGAAGCTGTCGACGGATACTGTCAGGCCGTTTAGCCCCGGATATGGAATGATATCCTCGTCGGCACTTAGTTCATATGTGAACTCGGTGCCCGGGATCAGTACCATATCCGGGGCAATGCCGCTTGCCCTTACGGTCCGTTCCACGGTGCTGACCATCCATGGTCTTCCTCCGCTGAGATAATGGATATTTTCGTCAAGAAGGTTTTTGCCGTTGAGAAGCTGTACCACTATCTTTCCCTGGTAGTAACCAAAGAGTTGCCTTAGGCTGATTATTGTGTCTCTCTCAAAGCGGAATTCCCTAAGAACCGTGGAATTTGAAGGATTTCCCTTCCAGACCAGCACCCTGTTATCGCCTGCCGACCGGAGAATAAGTGAGTCTCCTTTGAGTTTTGAGCCCAGCAGAAGGGGAAATTCAGCAATGCAATCCACCGATCCCTCCCCGCGTGTACCGGAGGCTGAAGCCGGCCAGCCTTCTGCACTTGCGGTCAGCCAGGTCGTCCCTCCTTCAGTGACCGGGATAATATTCTCATGATTCCAGAGCGACACATAATGCCGTGCAATGTTTCCTTCGATTCTGAACAGTTTGCCCTCAAAGCCTTCAGGCCTCATGTTCAATACCGTAAAAATGGTCTTCTCCCCTGCCCTCCACCTGTTCACATATATTCTGTCGGCCTGGGTTCCAATCAGGGGAGTCCAGTCCTTGTCAAGGAAGGCGTCATTGTTCTGGCGCAGGATGAAAGTCGTGGCTGCCAGAAAATCCAGATCCTTCTGATAGTTTTCATCCCTTCCTCCCGGACGGAAAAGGTTCAGTTCGGTCCCATAGCCATTAAAGAAGGAGATAGCAATTTCACGATGAAGTATGTCTTCTCCCACATCACACACCCTGAATATGGAGAAGTCGGGTTTTATCAGCTTGTTAAGGTTTAATTCGGGACTGAGGAAGATATCATTATGAACTCTTCCTGAAATTATGCCGGGCATATCAGCCGGTACAGGCATACCTTCGGAATACATAATCACTCCACCGCGGACACTGTCTGCTACCGATTGAAGCCGGCGGCTCAAACCACCCCCGGTATCGAGAAAGACGCCGTCGGCTTCGGCTTCTTCAATAAGTCCAGCCATCTCTTTAATATGACCTTCAGGTCTGGCGCCGGCATCCCATGGATTGCAGGAAATAAACAGTCTGGTATTGTTCTGACGGGCCAGTCCTCCGAAAATACGGAGTTGCCTGATGCCTCCCGGCAGATCCCTGTAGAGATCCCACTGATTGCGATGATCCAGGCCCAGTCGCGGCCATGTTGGCCATATCCCGTAAGCATCGATATGGCCGAACTGGTCTATCCCTTTTCTGAGCAGATCCGAAAAAGTGTATATGCCTGCCGAACGGTCAAAGAACTCCCTGTCCCATGCCGTCTGAAGCACTATCAGGTAACTTTCCCTTATCCAGGCCAGATCGGGTCGCTGATAGAAAGTATTGTCAAATTCGTTGATATCATACAGGAATCTGTCCCTGAATATCAGTTTCAGGCCATTCTGCCAGTCGCCCCTGAATATACCGGCATAAATCCTGTAACTGACCTTCGCCTTGGGCGGCAACAGTGTTTCGTATCTCCTTTCAATACCTCCTGCAGTAGCCATGCGCCTGGAAACGGCGCAAACCGAAATTCCGTTCTGAACATCGAAGGAGGAATAGCCAAGCTCCCATGCATTATCGGGCAGTATCACTCTTACCGGGCTGTATCCCGGGCGCGAAAGCCAGGCCCTTACCGGATTGTCGGGTCCCATTCCGCTTATAGACACTGATGCACTGTCGGATCCAAAGGGAAGCACATTGCTTATTGTAACAGTATCGGCAGAAATATTCTCAAATTCCACATCGCATTGCCAGCCTCGCGGGTCATCGGAGGGCTGATTTACCTTTAAACGGACCGAATTGCCGAACTGAAGCAAATAACCGTCGGCTGTAAGCGTAAGCTCTGCCTCGCCTGAAGACATCATTTTTTCATCAAGACGGAAACTTAAAACAGGTTTTTCCCGTTTAATAGATAATCCGGTACTGTCCGAAAGAGTCAGACTGTCGGTCCTGAGTCCGTAAAGTGTTGAAAAATGGACCTTTGACAGAGACTGGGATAGTGCCGTGCATGGTATTATAAATGATAAAAAAAGAAATGTCCGGAATAGTATCTTGAAGTTAAACATAAACAGATCAATAAATTTATCAAAAACGGATGCAATTTAAAACATAAGCAAGATTTCTGCTACTGTTTTAAAAAGCATTAAGAAAATATTTTACAAAATGGCACGCCTAAAGAACATAATCAGACTTTTCTTTATACTGCTCTTTTCGGTCAGCTTACTGGGCGGTTGTGCTTCATCGAAGAAAAATCCCTATTATGAGAAGAGGATAAAGGCATCGAAGGCCAACACCAAACAGCTTGGAAGAAACCGTTATTATTTTTCCAAAGAATATCAAAAGAAACTCGCGAAAACCTATAAAAGGAAGGTCAAATATTAATTCATTCTTCGCACACAAAGCTAAGACCGTCATAGGCCAGCATTATTCCCGGAGGCAGGGTTCCTGACACTTCCCTGTGAAGACCCATCTGATGGCTGATATGAGTGAGGTAGGCCTTTCGCGGTGAAATCTCCCTTATAATATCAATAGCTTCCTGCAAACTGAAATGGGAAATATGTTTTTCTTTCCTCAGTGCATTAATTACCAGATGCTTAACTCCATATAATTTCTCTTTGGTCTGTTCCGGGATATAGTTTGCATCGGTTATGTAGGCAAAATCACCGGTTCGGAAACCGTAAATCGGCAGCCTGTAGTGATAAACCCTGAGCGGTGTGAGAACAAGCCTGCCGATAGTGAAATTATTGTCGCCAATGGTATTCAATCTCATTTTGGGTATTCCCGGGTACTGATACCTGGCAAACACGTATGAATAATCCTTCCTGACTTCTTCCTGAACCCTTTCCTCGGCAAAAATATCGATGGCATCATGGCTCTTGTGATTGAAAGCCCTCACGTCGTCCAATCCTGCTATATGATCTCTATGTTCATGAGTAAGCAGAATGGCATCCAGTTTCCTGACATTTTCCCTAAGCATCTGCTGGCGGAAGTCCGGGCCGGCATCAATAACAATCACTGTGTCCTCCTTTTCTATCATGACGGAGGTCCGAAGCCTTTTATCGTACTGATCATCAGAACGGCATGACTCGCAGTCGCATGCTATCACCGGCACGCCCTGAGAAGTACCGGTTCCCAGAAAGGTGATTTTCACTTTAAGCTATTTCCCGGCAAACCTAAATCAAAAAACAACAAATGGCAACAAGCCCCGGGATTTTTCTTTTTCAAAGCTGTCGTGACTTTAATAATATTATTTTTACAGGCAGCATTACAACAGATTGCATGGCTACCGGAAAGATATATCTAATTCCAGTCACCCTGGGCGGTCAGAATTTCCAGGATGTCATCCCACGGGGTGTTCTCAGTATAACCAGGTCGCTGAGGCTGTTTGCCGTGGAAGACATCCGCAGTGCAAGGAGGTATCTGAGGCTTATCGACAAGGATTTTCCGATTGACGGAAGTGAATTTCTGGAATTGAGCGAACACACTAAAGAAGCGGATATCGTAAATTATCTTGAACCGGTTATCAATGGCAGGGATATGGGGCTGATGAGTGAAGCCGGACTGCCGGGCATTGCCGATCCGGGGGCTCTGCTTGTTTCGGCTGCTCACAGAAAAGGCATCAGGGTGGTGCCAATGGCGGGCCCGTCTTCGATTCTTATGGCTTTAATAAGCTCGGGGCTCAATGGGCAAAGATTCACCTTTCATGGCTATTTGCCTGTAAAGCCTGCCGAAAGGGCAGCTGCCCTGCGCGACCTGGAAAGGAGATCAGCTGAAGGATATGCCCAGGTTTTCATAGAGACACCCTACCGCAACCAGAAGATGCTCGATTCAATACTATCGGTCTGCAGCAGAGACACACTGCTTTGTATAGCATCGGATATCACACTGCCCTCAGAGAGCATACAGACAAAGACGGTATCGGAGTGGAAGAAAGACATACCCTCCATCAATAACAAGCCGGCTGTTTTTATAATTCAGTGAAATTTCCTTTCAGTCGGTATTCTTGACCAGTTTCACCAGATCGATCTGGAAAACAAACGGTGTATATGGTGGTACATATATATTTCCATTTTCACCATAGGCGAGTTTTGAGGGAACAAGAATCAGTGATGTTCCTCCCACCTTCATGTAAGTCAGGGCTTCATCAAAACCCGCGATCAGTTCTCCCTCACCGACAGGCTTGATAAGAGTATCAGGCGTTTCATAGTTTGTTTCAAACATTGAATTGTTGAGTGCATTCATGGCATAGAAAACATAGACGGTATCATGTGGTTCTGCCTGCAGGCCGGTACCGGCCTCGTGTTCGTAATAGTAAAGGCCGCTTGGCTTTAATTCAAAATCAATAGTATCATTCTGTGAAAGGAAGTTATGGATCAGTAGTCTCTCTTTCTCTGCCGGATCATCAATACCGCTTGACAGGTCACAGGAGGGCAGTAAAAACATGGACATCAAAACAATCAGCAAAGCTGTCTTCATAAAAAAGAAATATTTCTTCATAGCAAATAGGTTAAAAACATATATATCCTCAAAAATCATTCCATTTGACCCGATTCTGCCAGAGTTATCCAATAAACGACGATGGTTCTCGGAGGTATTTTATTTCCATCGCCTACCAAGCCATGGGCGAGAAAAGGAGGCAGAATGAATATGGCTTTTCCGCCCGGCTTAATCATCCTGAGTCCTTCGTCAAGACCGGGTTCTATATCCGATTTGCCAACGGTTACATTCATGGGACCCGATTCAT
>JAAYQC010000175.1 GCA_012519515.1 Bacteroidales bacterium
CAAGACAAGGCGAAAGTTGCATCGGATGGATCCCCTCCTGCCCCGCTCAGCGGGGGCTAAGGGTGGGTTTTGGTTAAACAATAAGCAATTAACAATTATCAATTAACAATTAGCAAATGACGCGAGGCTCGAGGCGCAAGGTCAACAATGAAATAAGCTTAAGTTCAACCGGTGTACAGTTTTTTATCAGGTTTTTTCTGATAATTCCCTTATTTCACTGTTTTTTATTTCATGCATATCACTCTGATTGACGAAATTTATTATCGTTAGTATCCCGATGCTGTTAATGGATTCATTTTTTACTTTTTCAGGAGTTCCGAAAGATTTACTTTATCATAAGCCTTTTTGCCGAAAGCTGCATAATACTCAAGCTTTACCGTTCCTTTCTTTTCATCGGTTTTTATCAAAGCATATCCGGGCAAATCTGTCTGTTTGTAATATGTCACAAATTCGGCTTCTTCAGCAAGAATTGCTTTCCTTGATTCAATCGTGGAGGGTTCCCAGTCCGGGACATTTTCTGCCAGCGAAGGACCATATCGGGTAATCAGTTTATCCGGTTTAACATAGTCTCTGTCATTTACTACACTTATTACCATCACCTGTACGACCGGACCATAAGGGGTGTTTCTCCTTACCACTGAATATCTGTGCAGGTGAGCACATAAAACGATAGCCTTGTTACGCGCTATTACTTCGAGCAGCTTCTCCCTCCGGGCCGGATCGCGTCTAAGTGTATGCCAGCACCTTTCAGTGACCGGTATGACAGGTTCATGGATTGCAACAAATTTAAAAACGGCGTCTGATGAAGTGAGTTCTTCGTCCAGGAATTTAACCATATCGGTACTTTTGTCCCACGGATCAATACAGGTGATCTGAATATTACCGGAACGGTATGTATAACTGGCATTTATTATCCCGGAATTTCCGGTCTGCTTTCTCAACATCGGAGTATAATGCCTCAAAAAGGACTCTCCGGCTCCCGGTCCCGTTATATCATGATTCCCTAGCGGATATAAGCACGGTACGACCCGGATAAGTTCAAGCTCCTGCCAGTAACTATCATAATTATTAAAGAACCTGCCAATATCAAGAACATCAACTTTAAATAATTCAAGGATTTCCATATCAGGTTGTATCACCTCCTGCTATTACATCATATACATGGTTCTTCAGGTCGAGGCCCAGGTATTTTATCAGATTGTGATATGCAACAGCCGATATGCCGGAGCTTGGTGTTGCACCCAGATCAACATATCTGATTCAATATTAAAAAGCACCTGCTAGCGTTTCAATAATAACACAGCAATCCCGATTTTACTGATTAGAAAGTTATGACAATATTAAAAAAATAATAGTAATATAATTTGGCTATATCCCTGGTAATTAATATCTTGAATAGATAATTCTGATCTGCAAAAGTTATGACTAATAAGAAATAAAAACCTTATAATACATGCATTGACAGCATGTTAGATAAATTAACAAATAATAATAAATAGAGGAGTATGTTTTTTCTGGAGACTTTTATTCTTCTTTTGTCAAGCCGTGGTAAAATAGATTTCTTACAGCTTGCAAGGTTTGTAAAACAACATACCGGGCTCAATGACTCACAAGCCAGAAGTGAAAACAAACTACATTTTCAATTCAATGCTTTTTTAACTTCAATTAATATTGCCAAGGCAATACATTGGTTGAGTATACCTATAGAAAAAAGAGGTACATTCTCTATGGCTAATATTAAAACAATGAATCACAATGTTTTAATACTGAACCGATTTTTTGATGTGTTCGGGATTTACCCACACTCTGTAAAAAATAACAAACATGTCAGAGAACTTATATTATACGGTACTATGGCCGCTTAAAACTTTAACGAACTATTGTGAAACTTAAAACGGAAAAACCATGAAAAGAAGTGAAGTAAACTCGATTATAAAAGGATTCGAGGATTTTCTTGAAGAACATAAGTTTATGCTTCCCGTATGGGCATCCTGGTCACCAGAGGACTGGCAAGGTGCCTATGAAAAATGTTCAGAGATTATAGACAACAAGCTTGGATGGGATATAACCGATTTCGGCAGTGGTGATTTTAAAAACAGAGGGCTCTCTCTTTTCACAATACGTAATGGTAACTGGGATAAAAAGGATAAGATGTATTGTGAGAAGATTATGGTTGCGGATGAGCAACAGGAGACACCTATGCATTATCACTGGGCTAAGACTGAAGATATTATTAACAGGGGTGGGGGGAATCTTGTTATGGAATTGTTTTATGCATCAGACGATGATGACTTATCTCCACAACCTGTAACAGTGAGTATTGACGGGGTCTTGACTACCGTTGAAGCGGGAAAACAGCTTATCCTTAAGCCCGGGCAGAGTATCTGCCTTCGGTCCAGAATTTATCACAGATTTTACGGAGAAAAAGGCAAGGGGAAAGTTCTTATCGGAGAAGTAAGTCTTGTAAATGATGATGCAAAAGATAACAGATTCTATGAAGAGATCGGAAGATTTCCGGAAATTGAAGAAGATGAAAAACCACATCGCCTTCTTGTAAATGATTATGAAAAGTATCTTTAGGAGGTTCGATTTTTAAAACAGTATTTGAATTTTAATAATTCTATAATCCTATGGTGTAACCTGATGTCTTAGCGTGTTTGTAACCAGATAAAAGGCTATGATAAGTGTCATAAGAGCAGTATCTTATGATTTATTATTTGCAAATTGTTATTATGAATTAATAATATAGTTCTATTATGCAAAAAAAGATAATTGTATCCGGTGTTGGTTGCTGTCTTGTTGATCTCCTTTATAACAGAATTGATTTTAACAGTGATATTATGCGTCCCTATCTTTCCGCTAGACGTGGAGATGGCGGACTGACTCCCGGTAAACTTGTATTCCAGGAGGAGTTTGAAAAATTCTGTGGAAAACCCTTTTCAGTGATTCTTAATAGTATTACCGGGGGAAGAGATTATGATAAGATAAACATAGGAGGACCCTCAATAGTATCTCTTATCCATCTTGCACAATTAACCGGTAAGGATAAGTGCGAAGTAAGGTTTTATGGCAGGGGAGGGAAAGATGAAATAGGAGAGTACCTGCTTTCATCTCTTAAAAAAACTCCGGTTATTCTTAAAGACTATAAATTGATCGGAAATCGGACACCATCTACTGTTGTTCTTTCAGATCCGGAATACGATAACGGACATGGAGAAAGGATGTTCATTAATTCGATCGGAGCAGCATGGGATTACAGACCCGACGATCTGGATGATGATTTCTTTCAATCTGATATTGTTGTTTTTGGCGGAACTGCTCTTGTGCCTCAGATACATGATAATATGAATACTCTCCTGAAAAAAGCCAAATCGGCCGGATGTATTACTGTTGTAAACACGGTATTTGATTTCAGAAACGAAAAATCAGATCCTTCAAAAAAGTGGCCTCTTGGAGAAAGCGATGAGAGCTATAGCCAGATCGATATACTTATAACGGACAGGGAGGAAGCATTACGGCTCAGTAGAGAATATGATATCAGGTCTGCAGCTTCTTTTTTCGTTGATATGAAAGTGTCATCACTTATTGTCACAAATGGTTCGAAAAATCTCATGGTTTATTCTGATGGTCGTTTTTTCAATTCAGAGGAATTAACAGAAATGCCTGTTTCTGAAAGAGTTATCAGGGAAATGAAAGATTATCAGGGAGGTGATACAACGGGTTGCGGGGACAATTTTGCCGGTGGGGTTATCGCATCCATAGTTGATCAGCGATACAGAGGATTACGTTTTCCCGATCTGAAGGAAGCATGCAGTTGGGGAGTCGTTTCAGGAGGATTTGCCTGTTTTTATATGGGAGGAACCTGGTTTGAGGAAAGACCGGGAGAAAAACTGGAAAAAATTGTTCCGTATTATGAATCCTACAGAGAACAAATCGGACGTTGATAATCGTAAGATCGTAATTATCGGGGCAGGTAAGATAGGACGATCCTTTATCGGACAACTGTTCCCTATGCCCTCAGCCGCAGAAACGACTTCCTGAGAGCTTCGGGATTGTCAGCATGGATCCAGTGGCCGGAGCCGGGAATAATTTCGAATTCTGCCTCAGGAAACGGCTTCATTATTGCCGGGTAATCTTCCGGACTTATATAAGCGGAGTCCTCTCCTTTCAGGATTATGACAGGAAAGCCGCTCACCTCCCTGAAATCAGATTTTCCGGGCTCTATGCCCCGCGTTATTTCCTTCAGCTTGTCTTTAAGAACAGGTACATTAAGCTTCCAGGCGAACTTGTCCCCAGGTAACCTTCTGAGATTCTTCATAATAAATCCCCTTGTGCTTTCAGAATCGATCGTCTGTGAAAGCATGGCATCAATTTCATCACGCGACTTAAGCTCTTCCAGCTTAAGGGAAAGCATGGAATCAAGTATACGGCTGTGGGCCAGGTAGGCTTCAGTGTATTTCTCATCGCTTGAAAGAGGGGTGATGTCAATGATAACCAGTCCGCAAAGCCTTTCAGGCCAGCTTAAAGCAAATGCCATGGCCGTTCTGCCTCCCATGCTGTGCCCTGCCAGGAAAAACCTGTCCAGACCCAGCTCTTCTGCCATCTCAAACAGGTCTTCCTTCATTGATGTGTAATCGTGGATATCGCTGTGTGGCGACTGGCCATGGTTTCTCTGATCGGGCAGGTACACCGTAAACCTGTCGCTTATGCTTTTTGCAAACGAAACCCAGTTATCGGATGAGCCATACAGGCCATGAAGGATAATCAGAGGCGGGCCGGAACCATATTTCCTGAAGAATAGCTTCATGAACCCGGTCAGTCGGACAATTGCCTCTTGTACATCCGGATAGTGTTCTCTAAACCGAGGTATAGGGCGTCGGATATCAGGGCATGGCCTATGGAGACTTCTTCAAGCCAGGGGATATTCTGGCATAGGTATCTCAGATTGTCAAGGTTAAGGTCGTGACCGGCATTGACTCCAAGACCGGCATCGCGGGCAATCCGGGCAGCCGTGATAAATGGTTCGATTGCTCCCGGGGCATCGGAGTCGAAAATGGCGGCATAAGGCTCGGTGTACAATTCAATCCGGTCGGTGCCGGTATAAGCTGCATTTTCAATATTTGAAATAATCGTATCCACGAATATCGAAGTCCTGATACCTTCAGCTTTGAAAGTGGATATCACATCAGTGAGAAAGAGCCTGTACCGTTGTGTATCCCAGCCTGCATTGGAGGTTATGGCATCATGAGCGTCGGGAACAAGTGTCACCTGATCGGGCCTGGCAGCAATGACAAGGTCAATGAATTTATCCGAGGGATAACCTTCAATGTTGAATTCAGTCTTTATAACCGGCCTGATTTCAAGAACATCCCTGTACCTGATGTGCCGTTCGTCAGGACGGGGATGAACAGTAATTCCGTCAGCGCCAAATAGTTCGCAGTTTATTGCCGCCGTCTTGACATTCGGGATATTTCCTCCGCGGGCGTTCCTGAGAGTGGCTATCTTGTTGATGTTAACACTGAGTCTTGTCATAATAAATAAGGTGATTGTACGTATGTAATCTTATACAAAAATACAATAACTCTCTTTTTTTTCTTACTTTAGTTGAAATTTAAACAGCAAGCCGGCTATAATGGTGGCAAAAGATCTCATATCGGAAGTAATACCAGCGCTGAGAACCTCTGATTCAGGCCAGACTGCCCTGAACTGGATGGAGATTTTCAGAATATCTCACCTGCCCATAGTGAATAACCTCGATTTTCTGGGCCTGATTTCCGACACCGACATCTATGACATGAATCAGCCGGATGAGGCAATAGGCAACCACGCGCTCACTCTCCTGAAACCTTATGTTACAACCGAACAGCATCTTTTTGAAGTAATCGGACTTGCCGCCAGGCTTAAGCTTTCAATTGTTCCGGTGCTTGACGAAAAGTCTCATTACAAGGGTGTAATAACCACCTACGACCTTGTCAGGTACCTGGCCGGCATTTCGTCAATGGACCAGCAGGGTGGGATCATAGTCCTTGAGATGACGGAAAGGGATTATTCCCTCTCCCAGATAGCACAGATCGTGGAAGGGAATAATATAAAGGTACTTAGCATGTATGTTACATCACCTCCCGACTCAACAAGACTCGAAGTTACAATCAAGGTGAACTCCAACGATCTGACATCGGTGATCAGGACATTCGACAGGTACAACTATGATGTAAAGACCTGGGTCACATCCGACGATTCGATGGACAAGTTTTATTCCGAGCGCTTCGATCTTCTTATGAAATACATGAATATCTGAATCATGCTTCAAAGAGTTGCCATTTACTGCAAGGAGAACAAGCCCAGGACTGCCGAGAGTGTGAACCGGCTGGTAGAAGGGTTTTACAGGAGAGGGATCAGGGTATTCCTGCATCAGAAAACAGTTGCCGGTGAGGCCTGCAGCACTAAGGAACCCTTTGAGAGATTTACCGATCTGGGAGGACTGAAGGAATTGCCCGACCTGGTCCTGAGCGTGGGGGGTGATGGCACTTTTCTTGATACTATGCTGAAAGTGAGGGATTTCGGAATCCCCATAGCAGGGGTGAACACGGGAAGAATGGGATTTCTGGCCAATATTACCGAGGATGAAATCGATCATTCGATAGGTCTTCTGAGTAAGGGAGAATACCAGGTTATTGAGCGTTCGCTTCTGGAGATCAGAAAGCCTGCTGATATTTTTGATCCAGGCGACTCAACAGCCCTGAATGAAGTGACAATACAGAAGGCTGATCCGAGCATGATAACCATTCATGTGCATGTTGATGGGGCTTTTCTGAATACCTACTGGTCCGACGGTCTTATAGTATCCACTGCAACAGGTTCCACGGCATATAATCTGGCCGTGGGCGGACCGATTCTTTCGCCCGAAGACGAGAGTATTATTATTTCTCCGATTTCCCCGCATAACCTTACAATCCGTCCTATCGTGATCTCGGGCGAGAGTATTCTCAGGATGGTAGTGGAGGGAAGGAGCAATGAGTATGTTGCCACATGCGATTTCAGGTCAAGAAGACTGCCATTCAGTGAGGAAATAATTATTTCAAGGTCGGATGATAAGTTGAAGACGGTAATGCTTAAAGGCATAGATTTTTACAGCACTTTAAGGAATAAGCTGATGTGGGGAGCCGACAGAAGAAACTGAATTGCATTATTAAAAACACGTTGAATTAATTTAGATTATTATATTTGTATCAGCAATTAAATACAGACTAAAATGAAACGATTACTTTTCGTCGTTATCGTATTTTGTGTTACAGCCCAGATATCTGATGCCCAGCTCTGGAAACTCAGAAGATGGGAAGCCCAGGTGGGCGTAGGTCCTTCATTTTTCTTTCCCGATATCGGAGGATATACTCATGGTGAAAATATACTGGGATTTAAGGATTTGAATTACCGGCAGACGAGATTCAACGTAAACGGAAACCTGAGGTATCGGCTTGGAAGAACGGCAAACGTGAGGCTGAGCGGGACTTATGCCATGCTCCACGCGATCGATGAAAGGGGATCGAATGAAAACAGGGGATACGAAGCTGTGACTAACTTGTTTGAACCCGCAATTATTGGCGAGTTCTATTTTATTAAAAACAAGTATGAAAGCAGTTACCTTTTTCTTAGAGGAAAAAGCCTCTGGGCCCTGCTTTCCTCGCTCGATTTCTATGCTTTTGCTGGGGTGGGAGGGGCCGCTTACAAGGTTAATCCCAATGAAGCCCTGACCCAGAGAGGAATCACCGAACCCGGAAGCACGAAATTCGAAGGCATTGACGTGATTATCCCTGCCGGTGTCGGAGCCACCCTGATCTATAACCCCAACTTGAACTTCGGAGTGGAATTCGGAGGCAGATGGGCCAAAACAGATTATCTCGACGGATTCGATCCGGCGGTAGTATCCAAAGTAAATGACAAGTACTATTTCCTAAATTTCACCGTTACCTATAAGTTGAAGACAACTGCCAGGGGATTTCCCTCTTTCAGATAAGAAATTACTCTGAATCTGTTTGGATGAAGAAATTAAGGGCAATCTTTTTTATTACGCTTCTGTCATTGTCCGTAGCAGCTCAGAAAAGTGCTGATTATGGAATATATGGCGGTGTCTCATCATATCTTGGCGATATAAACACAAGCAGGTTATTCTACAGCCCCCTCCCCGCGGGCGGACTGTTCTACAGGTATAACCTACATCCCCGTCAGTCGCTCAGGGCAAATGTTCTTATAGGAGGACTTCAGGCCAGGGATCTCGATTTCAACAACCCTTATCAGACAGCAAGAGACAGCTCTTTTTCCGGCAACTTCGGCGAAGGAGCGATCCAGTTCGAGTTCAACTTTCTACCCTACTCAACGCAGGGCAGAAGATGGAATTTCACTCCTTATATAGCAGCAGGAGTGGGGGTTGCATATTTTAGTACAGATTCACCCGGCAATAGCAAACCGATTCAACCGGTATTGCCCTTTTCGATTGGTTTTAAAGTAAATATTGCAAAAAATCTTGGTCTCGAAGTGGAATATGGTTTTCGTAAGACTTTTTATGATAACTTTGACGGTTTAACGGAAAATATAGAACCGCAACACACATGGCTTCACAACAACGACTGGTACTCTTTTGCAGGTGTGGCTTTCACCTGGAAGATATTCAACAAGCTTGTCGGATGTCCTGCCTATGATGATGTTGATGCACCAAGAAGACGTTAAATCATGTCCCTTTCTGAACAGATCAATAAAAACTCACTGCCTGAACATATAGCTATCATAATGGACGGCAACGGAAGATGGGCCAGGCAAAGAGGCAAGGACAGAATCTTCGGTCATCATCAGGGTGTAAAGGCATTGAGGGAAGTAATAGAAGCATCTGCCGAACTTCAGATCGGATATCTTACGGTTTATGCATTCTCGACCGAAAACTGGGGCAGACCCGATGAAGAAGTGTCTGCACTGATGGGAATAATGGTGGAATCGCTAAACAATGAAACAAGTACTCTCTTAAAAAACAATATAAAACTATCTGCAATAGGAGATACCGACAGGCTTGCAACTGATGTAAGAGACAGATTGATGGAAACAATAAATCTTACATCGGAAGCCACCGGACTGAATCTTATAGTTGCCATGAGCTACAGTTCGAGATGGGAAATTACGGAAGCTGCAAAAAAAATGGCTTACGACATAAATTCCGGCCTTGATCCGGAATCAATTACCGAATTCAACTTTTGCAATTACCTGGCTACTGCCGGGATTCCCGACCCGGAACTGATGATCAGAACCAGCGGGGAATTAAGGATAAGTAACTTTCTGCTGTGGCAGATGGCTTATACGGAATTATATTTTACAGATACACTTTGGCCCGATTTTGGTAAGCAGGAACTTTACAAGGCTATAATTGACTTCCAGAAGAGAGAGAGAAGGTTTGGGAAGACTAGTGAACAACTTTTGGACAAATGACATTATGAAGTTTATAGAAAGATTAAAGAGAGTATTGCTGACGGTGATGATTATCCTGGGAAGTGCAGTGGCATACTCGCAGGAACAAACCGATATTATTGATTATTCCGATACAGATGAATATATTATAGGAGGGGTATCAGTATCGGGCGTCAGATTCCTCGACACCAATGCTCTCATTGGACTGTCAGGCCTCAGGTTAAACCAGGAAGTCTCGGTTCCGGGTGAAGCAATAACAAACGCCGTTAAAAAATTATGGGAGCAGGGACTCTTCTCTGATGTCAGGATTAGCATTGAAAAAAGACAGGGAGATACGATTTTTCTTGACATTGCCCTTCAGGAAAGACCCAGAATATCATCCATAAGATACAACGGACTCAAAACATCGGAGTCAAATGATTTGACTGAAAAGATAAACATGCCGGTGGGATCACAGCTTACCAGTCACCAGCTCGAAAAAACCCGCAGGATTATTACTGATTTCTTTGTTGAAAAGGGTTATCGGAACACGACAGTCGAATTCATTCAGAAAGATGATCCCGATCAGCCGAATAATGTTCTTCTGACTGTTGATGTCAATAAAAAGGAAAGAGTGAAGATCGGAGAGATCACATTCATCGGCAACGACAATTTTAAGGGCAAGCAGCTGAGACGCAAGATGAAGAATACGAAAAAGAAGAATATGAATTTCTTCAAGGCCTCAAAACTTATTTCAACCAAATATGATGAGGACAAGGAGAGTCTCTATACTTTTTATAATGATAACGGCTACAAGGATTTCAAGATACTGGGCGATTCAATCTATGACATTTCCGAAAACCGCGTAGGGCTTGCAATAATGGTTGACGAAGGGGATCAGTACTTTATCAGGGATATCAAATGGGTAGGCAACAGCGTTTACAGGGCTGAAGACCTGAACAGGATTCTGAATATCGATAAGGGTTCCGTTTACAACAAGTCGCATTTTGATGACAGGCTCAACGGGGCATCGGGAGCCCAGGATGCCGTTAGTACACTATACC
>JAAYQC010000176.1 GCA_012519515.1 Bacteroidales bacterium
GTCGGATATCTGATAATGTTTAGCATAAAACTGATATTTGGTTTATTTGTCTGGAAACCTTTCAGGAGTCTTTTTGTTCGCTTCCGGCACTCAGAACAGGATGCCGTTGACAGGCTTCCCTTAAAATTTCCTTTCATGATCTATTAGCCATTTCTTCTTGTCGAGGCCGCCTCCATATCCCACCATATCGCCGTCGGAACCGATTACCCTGTGACATGGAATCACAATGGCGATCCGGTTTGATCCGTTTGCACCCGCGACAGCTCTGAATGCCCCGGGGTTGTTCATCATTTTCGCCTGTTCCAGGTATGAGATTGTCTCTCCGTAAGGGATCTTCTTTAGCGTTTCCCATACCTCACGCTGAAAGTCGGTACCCGGGGTTACCAGTTTAAGAGTGAATTCCTTGCGTTTCCCCCTGAAATACTCCTTAAGTTGTCTCCTGAGGGCCCTGAGATGCCTGTTGCTGCCGGGTTTGATTGTCGTGTTGAAAGATTGGGCAAGCTTGTTGATTTCTGATTCCAGGCCAGGCCTGCTTGTGAATTCAAGAAAACATATGCCCTCTTTAATGGCAGCAGCTGCCATATCTCCAAGGGGCGTCTCTATGGTGATGGTCCTGATCATAATGCAGACCTTTCAATGACTTATTTCTTCTTCGGATACCTTGAGGATTTTGACTTGATATATTTGATGTTCCTGAACCGGAGAGCCGACCACTCATCATTCACCGAAATAACTCTCGTTCCATAAAAATCCATGTCATTAAGCGACTGCCAGCCATTTTCCCGGTTCAGTTCCGAACTGCACTTCCCGGAACTCTTCTGATAACAGAACCATAAAACTCCGTTATCAACAAGGTTATGCAATACAAGCGGGGCAAATGCTTTCACCTCGGTAATCTTCCTTACAAAAATAAGCATGAACTCGTAGGGAAATCTCTGGTCTATTTCACTGTCGATCTGAACATCCCTGAGCTCATCATCTGAACCCAGGATAAAATCCCTGCCGGCATTCATGACTACTATCCTTTTCTGTCCCTTGTAATTAAGTTTTTCAAGAAGAGTACTCATACGGATACCCGCTTTTAAATGGCAATTTAACAAAAAATGTAATTGATTGTTATCTTTCCCTTAAAAGATGTAACTTTACATCGTCATTTACGGGGTGCCTTATTATTACGGGCTGAGATCATACCCTTGCACCTGATCCGGGTAATGCCGGCGGAGGGAACAAATGCACCCGGTATATAGTTTTAACTGATACGGAGATGAAGAAAAAACTGCTTTTTCTGTCGTCGCTTATCCTGCTGGGTTCATTTTCCTATCATATGACAGGCCAGAGCCTCAGCGGAAAAGTTACCGACATTGGTGGCGAACCACTCGCGGGCGCCGGAGTGCTTATTGAGGGAACTTTTACCGGTGTTCATACCGATGCCGCCGGAAACTACATTCTCACAGGACTTAAAGCCGGAGATTACACCCTGAGATATTCTTTCATGGGATACGAAACACAGATCAGGGAGATACATGTGACAGGAGATATGAAAGAGGATGTGAGTCTGCGACTGAAAACCATTGTAACGAACGATGTCATAATAAGCGCAACAAGGGCCGGGAAGGAAACTCCGCTTGCTTATTCAAATGTGGCAGGAGAAACACTGGAAAAAAATAACTCCGGTCAGGGAATACCTTTTCTCTTGAATCTTACACCTTCATTTGTCGGGACATCGGAGTCGGGAAACGGAATCGGATATACCAGTCTGAGGATCAGGGGAACTGATGCTTCAAGAATAAATGTCACCATTGACGGTATTCCCCTTAATGACCCCGAATCGCAGCAGGTTTTCTGGGTCGATCTGCCCGACCTGGCTTCCTCTGTCGACAATATTCAGGTACAGAGAGGAGTGGGAACTTCATCAAACGGAGCCGGCGCATTCGGGGCTTCAATAAACATCCAGACCAAAGGCATTGAGAACGAGCCATTTGCCACGATCAGCTCAGCTGCAGGCTCATACGGAACTTTCAGAAACAGCATTACCGCCGGAACTGGATTGCTGAAAGAGAGATTTGCATTTCAGATGCGCTGGTCCGATCTTAGAAGCAATGGCTATATTGCCAGAACAGGATCGGAACATAATTCAGCCTTGTTAAGCGCTCTATTCCGAACCGGGAAATCGCTTATAAAAGCTAATGTCATACTTGGAAAGGAAAAAACAGGGATAGGTTGGTGGGGTGTGCCGAAAGAGATGCTTCACATCGACAGACGTTATAATCCGGCCGGAGAATACACCGATGATCTCGGGAATGTGCATTATTATGACAACGAAAGCGATAACTACACTCAGAATCACTACCATCTGATATTTGGCAGGAAAATAAATGAATACTTTTCCTTCAATTCCGCCCTTCACTATACTTACGGGAAAGGCTATTACGAAGAGTTCAGGGAGGATGAAAAGTACAGCAAATACGGTCTTCCGGAAGTGACTATCGGAGGTCTTGCCATGAATGAGACCGACCTGATCCGTAGAAAATGGATGTCAAACGACTTTTATGGCCTGGTCTGGTCGCTGAATTACCGGAAAGACAAAATTGACTCAAAGATAGGCGGCGGAATGAATCTCTATTCAGGCGACCATTATGGAAGGATTATCTGGATGAGATACCCCGGTTCAGCGGAGAACAATTATCAGTGGTATTTCAACAACGGAGAAAAAAAGGAAGCAAGCTTTTACGGAAAGATAAACTATTCATTAACGGATAAACTGTCGGCGTTTGGCGACCTTCAGTACAGGCATGTCAACTATTCGCTCAGGGGCGAAGACGACGATCTTAAGAATATCGGGCAGATTCATTCATTCCATTTTTTCAATCCTAAGGCAGGACTGTTCCTCAGGCTCTTTCCAGGACAGGAGGCTTTCCTTTCGCTGTCGGTGGCTAACAGGGAACCGACACGAACCGATTTCAAGGAGGCTTCGGGCGACAGTGAAGCAACACCAAAACCTGAACGCCTTTACGATATTGAGGCCGGTTATGTTGTAAGATCGGCAAAGAGCTCGTCAGGCATCAACCTGTACGGAATGCTGTATCGCAATCAGCTGGTGCCGACGGGCGAACTAAGCAATGTGGGTTATTCAATAATGACCAATGTCGAAAAAAGCTACCGGATAGGCGCCGAACTGACAGCAGGCTTCAAACCGGCAGATTTCATCGGTCTCGATTTGAACCTGACCCTGAGCAGCAACAAGATAGTTGATTTTGTAGAGCATTATATTGATTACAATACATCCGACTGGTCGGAGGAACACAGGAGCCTTCAGCTCGGTAAGGTTGATATAGCCTACTCGCCTTCAATTACAGGAAGCAGCGATCTGTATGCAAATATCCTGCCTCCCCTGAAACTGCATTTCATTACTAAATATGTCGGGAAGCAGTATTTCGACAACACCATGAACAGTGAAAGGATGCTGGAGCCATACATGGTCAGCGACATTATGATCGATTTTGAACCGGTGATTAAAAACCTCAGGAGCGCCGGTATTCAACTTCTTGTAAACAATGTCTTCAATGCAAGGTATGTAAGCAATGCATATGGAGGCAACTGGTTTGAAGACGGAAAGGAACTTAGCTGGGCATATTATTTCCCCCAGGCAGGAACCAATTTTATGCTGAGGCTGGGACTGGAATTCTGATGATATGAGCGTTAGCGACTGGATAGCATCAAACTGGATAGAAATATTCGGAGCTTTAAGCGGCATAATCTACGTGTTTCTCGAGATAAGACAGAATATATGGTTATGGCCGGTTGGCATAGTAACCAGCGCCGTATATATTATTGTTTTTTTTACAAGCAAGTTCTATGCCGACATGAGCCTTCAGGGATACTATCTGGTTATGAGCTGCATAGGATGGTATTGGTGGGCTCAGGGCGCAGGGCACGGGGCACAGGGCGAAGGGCACAGGGCACAGGGCACAGGGCACAGGGCACAGGGCTCAGGACACGGGGCACAGGGCACAGGGCACAGGGCTCAGGGCGAAGAGCACGGGGCACAGGGTGCAGGGCACAGGGCGCAGGGCGAAGAGCACAGGGCGCAGGGCACAGGGCACAGGGCGCAGGGCGAAGGGCATGGGGGACTTCAGGTGACGAGGTTAAGACCGTTAACAGGTTTAGTGCTTGCAGCAGTGTTCATTTTGTCGTATACCGGTATATGGTTCATCCTGTCGAGGTTTACCGATTCACCTGTGCCAGGTTGGGATTCCTTCATAACGTCACTGTCGGCAATAGCCACCTGGATGCTTGCAAGAAAGATATATGAACACTGGTACCTCTGGATAGCTGTAAATGCCGCATCCGTGATGATCTTCGTTGCGCGGGGACTTTATCCCACGGTTATTCTCTATGCAGTGTACCTTGTAATGTCGTTCGCCGGACTTAAAGTATGGAAGAGATCCATTTCAGCATAAAATCATGGGCAAGCTTCTTTTGCTGAAGCTTCAGGGAGCAAAGCCGTCCACATTCCTAAAACATTGAATAATAAATTGTTATAGAATCTTCCTGCCTGTCGCTTCCGCGACTTTTCTCAGGCTTGTCATAAGCTGCCGGAAGTCGTCGGGATCAAGTGACTGGTAGCCGTCGCAGAGAGCCTCACCGGGCTTGTAATGCACTTCCATGATAAGACCGTCGGCACCGGCTGCAACGGCTGCCCGTGCCATGGTCGGAACCATCCAGCTGTGACCTGTTCCGTGACTGGGGTCTACTATCACCGGGAGATGCGACATGTGCTTGAGCATAGGAACTGCATTGAGGTCGAGGGTGTTCCTGATGGTGGGTTCAAAAGTGCGGATTCCGCGCTCGCAGAGTATCACTTGGTCGTTGCCCTGGCTGAGGATATATTCCGCGGCAAGCAGGAATTCCTCTATGGTGGCCATCATGCCCCTCTTCAGGAGGATAGGCTTGCGCGACATTCCTGCTTCCTTAAGAAGGGGATAGTTCTGCATGTTCCGCGAGCCTATCTGCAGCATGTCGGCATGCTGTGCCACAAATTCCACCTGGCGGGTGTCCATTACTTCCGTCACGAAAGGAATAGCGTGAATACGGCTTATTTCTTTAAGCATTAATATTCCTTCCTGACCCAGTCCCTGAAAATTATAGGGAGACGATCTTGGTTTGAAAGCCCCGCCCCTGAGCATGGATGCTCCTCCGGCCTTAACTATCCCGGCAGTCTCGGAAAGCTGTTCGTGATTCTCAACAGCACAAGGCCCGGCAATAATTACAATCTCATCCCCTCCAAAGCTTATTCCTCCGGCACTGACCTTTGTGGGACCGGATTTGGCCTTCCTGTTCACGAGGGGAGGGATAGAACATCTTGCATTCAACGAATCATTGTAAAAATCGGCAGCCATCAGATTTTTATAGAATCAGGACTGCAAAATTACTATTATTTATGCTAATTAAGAGTTAAAAATGTAAAATATGACTCAAATGCAATTGGGATTGCAATTAA
>JAAYQC010000177.1 GCA_012519515.1 Bacteroidales bacterium
ATTATAGGCGATGTATAAACAATTAGCAATTGGCAATTAGCAATTAACAATTATCCGTTAGGGCACGAGCCACACAAACTGCACTATTCGAACAACTCACACGACAAGCAAGACTGCAAGACCGCAAGACGGCAAGACAGCGACCGAAGGGAGCCAGGCCGCTCACTGCGTACTGTAATTACACCTCCAGAATAATCCCTACCGGACAATGATCAGATCCGGTGATTTCTTCGTATATAAATGCATCTTTCACTTTTGGAAGGAACGACCGGCTTACCAGGAAATAATCGATTCTCCAGCCTATGTTCCTTGACCTTGCCGCGGCCCTGAAACTCCACCAGGAATATCTTCCCAGGGAATCGGGGTAGAAATGCCGGAAGGTATCTGTAAAACCGCCCTGGACCAGCCTGTTCATACCGTCAATTTCCTCCTGCATATAACCTGCAGATTTGTTGTAATTTGCCTGCGGACGGGCCAGATCAATCGGCTTATGGGCTACATTAAGGTCACCGCAGACGACAAGGGGTTTGATCTTCTCGAGATCCTTCAGATATTCAAAAAATGCCTTGTCCCACTCCTGTCTGTAATCCAGTCTTGCTAGCTCTGCTCCGGAATTGGGTACATATACATTAACAAGGAAAAACTGCCCTAAGTCAAGGCACTGCACCCTTCCTTCGGTATCATGTTCACTGATCCCGATATCCTTTGTGACTTTAAGCGGCTTGATCCCTGATATAACCGCCGTACCGGAATATCCCGGCCTCAGGGCTGAATTGCAGTAGATATGATTGTGTTTCAGGGGTTCGAGCGTTTCGGCAACCTGGTCATCCTGTGCCTTTGTTTCCTGAAGGCAGATAATATCAGCGTCCAGACCTTCGATAGCTGTAAAGAAATTTTTTTTCGCGATGGCACGGATGCCGTTTACGTTCCAGGATATAATCTTCATAGTATCATTTTTGAATATGTAAAAATAACAACTCCGTCGAAATAAAAGTGTTCAAAAGCGGATATGAGAAATCAAAGCCGTATTTAAAATAAAACATAATCCGTACATTTACCATCTACTTAATAACAAAGCAAATGGAAACCATCAGAAATCTGTACAGACCGGGCCGGGGACCCTCGAGCAGTCATACCATTGGTCCTATGAATATTGCCAAACGCTTTATTTCAATGATGGGAGATGCTTCTTCCTGCAGGATAACCCTGTATGGCAGCCTGGCCGCGACAGGCAAGGGGCATGGCACTGATAAAGTGCTGGAGGACGCGTTTGAAGGGAGAAAACTCGAAATTGTATGGGAGCCTGAAGTTTTTCATGAGTTTCATCCTAATGCCATGAAGCTTGAGGCACTTGATTCCGGGAATAATGTAATCTGTGAAAAGATGGCATTCAGCATTGGCGGCGGTGCTGTTGTTTTCGATGATGAAAAAGCCGAATCCCAGCCTGTGTATCCACATAACAAGATGGAAAAGATACTCGATCACTGCAACAGGAAAGGAATAACCTTATGGCAGTATGTTGAAGCGGCGGAAGGACCCGATATATGGCCTTTCCTTCAGGAGATATGGACTGTGATGGAGGAAGCGATCACGCGTGGTTTAAGCAAAGAGGGAGTTATCCCGGGAGGATTGAATCTGCAGCGCAAGGCGAACTCATACATGCGCAAGGCTCATCAGTTCAGAAACATCTTCAGGCGAAGGGCAACCCTGTATGCCTATGCCCTGGCTGTGAGCGAAGAAAACGCCTGCGGCGGGGAGATAGTGACAGCACCTACATGCGGTTCGTGCGGTGTTCTTCCTGCTGTCCTCAAGTATTCAAAAGAATTCAACGATCACACGGATGAAGACATTATAAAGGCTCTTGCCACCGCGGGACTTATAGGGAATATAGTAAAAACAAACGCATCCATTTCAGGAGCAGAGGTAGGCTGCCAGGGAGAGATCGGCACAGCATGCGCCATGGCCTCGGCGGCCCTTACCCAGCTTTACGGGGGAACCAATTACCAGACAGAATATTCGGCAGAAATGGGTCTGGAACATCATCTCGGACTTACATGCGACCCTATAGCAGGACTGGTTCAGATACCATGCATTGAAAGGAATGTGTTTGCTGCATCCAGAGCATTGTCGCACAA
>JAAYQC010000178.1 GCA_012519515.1 Bacteroidales bacterium
CTTGAAACTGGTAATTATTATGTTATTGTCCGGGTCATTCCAGGTCCTTGCTGCATCAGGCTGGCAGGGGTTCACGGTAGACGCTCTGAACAATCATAATAATAGTGGGGAATTACTAGCCTACCTTCAGCCAACCGACATTCCTTCTGTCAGCGATCAGCAAAAGACTGTAAGCGGTCGGGTTACAGATGCATCAGGGGAGGCTCTTCCCGGTGTCAACATAATTGAAAAAGGCACTCTGAACGGGGCAATATCTGATTTTGATGGCAGGTATACCATCAGCGTTGCCTCATCCAATTCCGTACTGGTTTTTTCCTTTGTCGGTTACACTTCACAGGAATTGACTGTCGGCTCCCAGACCACGGTTAACGTCACACTTGCAGAAAGTGCAATTGGTCTGGATGAGATCGTTGTCGTGGGTTACGGTACCCAGCAGAAAAGAACTGTTTCGGGTTCAGTAGCAAACGTTACGGAAAAGAACTTCAATGCAGGTATCACAAGAACTGCTGCCGACTTTATCCAGGGTAAGGTGGCAGGTCTAACCATTACCACTTCCACCGGTGACGTTACAGCATCGCAGTCGATGAGACTGAGAGGTACATCATCACTTACCGGAAGCAGTGAACCTTTCGTAGTTATTGACGGTGTTCCCGGACTTAGTCTCAACTCTGTTGCACCGCAGGATATTGAATCCATCAGTATTCTGAAGGATGCATCCTCGGCAGCCATCTACGGTTCAAGGTCGGCCAGCGGGGTTATTCTTATTACCACCAAGAGGGGAGCTCAGAACAGGACAACCGTCGATTACAATGTATACGGCGCTATAGATAAAGTAAGTAACATACCTGATGTTCTTACCGCCGAGCAATACAGGAAATATGCAAGAGATAACAATATTGACATAAGTGTTTTCGACCTTGGAGCCAACACGAGCTGGTTTGATGAGATTATGAGAACCGGTGTCAGCCAGAACCATGATCTTTCCATATCTGGCGCCGGAATCAACAACAGTTACAGGGTTTCTGTATCATATCTTGATCAGGAAGGTGTTGTACTGGACAACTATATGAAGAAGCTCAACACAAGGTTCTCGGTCAATCAGAAAGCCCTCAAGGAAAGGCTTGACCTGACAATATCAGGAGGTCTTAACCAGAGGGACTACCAGTCGACCGCCACGGGTAATTTCGTTCTTGCATATAACGTGCTTCCAACCATTCCCGTTAAGTACAATGATGGTACATGGTGGGATTCAGATGAGTACGACCAGGGTAACCCTGTAAGGAATCTTCAATATAACTCGGCACCACGGAAGTCAGGACAAATCTATGTCAACGGCAAAGCCAACCTCAAGCTGTTTGAAGGACTGACAGCCGGCGTCAACTTCTATAAGGAAAGAAATTCATATGACGCGAGTAACTACACTGATTCAAGGACAAGGGATGGAAGAGCATCCAATGGAACTGCCTCAAGGGAATTCTCTACTAGTGACAAGGATCTTATTGAAACAACTGTCAATTACAACAAGAAAGCCGGAAGTCACAGTTTTGATGTTCTCGGAGGCTATTCATTGGAAAGCAATTACTACCAGCGGGCTTTTGCCAGGAACAGGTATTTTGTAACAAACATTTTTGGTCCGCACAACCTGGGTGCCGGTGAACAGCTCAGGCCTGAAGATGTAAGCTCGTACGCTGACATGAACAAGCTTATCTCTTTCTTCGGGAGGATAAATTATTCGCTTGCCGACCGCTATATTTTGTCTGCAACAGTCCGTCGTGACGGTTCATCAAAATTCGGGGCCAACAACAAATGGGGAACCTTCCCGTCTGTATCGGCAGCCTGGCGTATAATTGACGAATCGTTTATGTTGGGAGCAAAAAACTTCATGGACGAATTGAAACTGCGTGTAGGTTATGGTGTATCAGGAAACCAGAGCGGTCTTAGCCCGTATCAGTCCATGCAGCTCTTTGGTTCATCCGGTCTTTACTGGGACAATGGAGCATGGCATACAGCTTACGCTGTCAGCCAGAATGCCAATCCCAATCTGAAATGGGAAACAACATCAATGTTCAACGTGGGTGTTGACTTCAGTTTCCTGAATGCCAGACTGAGTGGTACCATTGAGTATTATGACAAGCTCACCAAAGACCTTCTTTACAGCTATCCCGTTCCTGTTCCCCCATACATGTATTCCTCGATGGTTGCCAACGTGGGTTCAATGATGAACAGGGGAGTAGAGCTGATGCTGACCGGTGATGTCATCAGGAAGAAAGATTTCAGGTGGACACTGTCATTCAATGCAGCCCATAATCACAATGAAATCGTTTCACTGTCGAATGAGGAGTTTACCACCTCGGAGATCAAAACAGGTAATGCCTGGGTCAGGGGAGGCTCATCTAACACGACTCATATTATCAAGGAAGGATACCAGGTTGGCCAGTTCTACGGTCCGGAATGTCTCGGAATTGATGAAAACGGGCTTTATATTATCAACGACATGGTTGACGGTAAGCCTGGTTTCACGATTACCGACTACACTACTATCGGGGAGGCCCAGCCACTTCTCACGTACGGTATAAGTAATAACCTGACGTACAAGGAGTGGGAGTTGTCATTCTTCATAAGAGGAGTTTATGGTAACGATGTTCTCAACTTCTCAAAGATGTCATATGCAAACCTGCAATGGCTGCCGGGAGCTAATGTCCTGAGCGATGCTCTCACGATGGGATTGAAGCAAAGTCCATACTATAACAGCTATTACATTGAAGATGGTTCTTTTGCAAGACTTGACAACCTGACACTAGCTTACTCCCTGCTTCCCCAGAATATGCTGGGTATCAGCAGGATCAGATTTTATGCCACTACGCATAATTTGTTCACTCTCACCAAATACAAGGGAGTTGACCCTGAAGTTCCCATGCACGGGCTTGACCCGGGAGTGGAAGGAAGGGATTATTATCCAAAGACAACAACATATCTGTTGGGCATAAATGTAACTTTTTAACTTTAAAACAGACAGAATATGAAGAAGTTAACATTATACTTATCTCTGATTGTCTTCCTGGGCTTCATGGCTGCAGGATGTACGGATCTTGAAGAAAAAGTTTATTCTCAGGTGCCGGTGAGCTCCTACGGATCCACGGAAGCCGAGATAAACTCACTGATTGCACCGATATACTCGCGTTTGAGAGATTTCAATGCAATAAGGAGCGGTGTAAACAACACAACAGATATGTTTGTTACTCCGACCCGCAGAGGTGGTGACTGGTGGGATGGCGGTGCATTCAAGGAAATGGCCCAGGGTACATGGAGACCTCTGACAAGCCCGATTATTGCTGATTATAACACATCATACAGCAGGATTACCGAATGTAACCGTATCATTTATATGATAGAAAACAGTGAGGCGATCACTGATAAAGAACCATATATTGCACAGGCGAGGGCTGCAAGAGCACTCAGATACATGGTTCTTCTCGATGAGTACGGTAATGTTCCCATTGTTACTGATTTTACTGATCTTACCAAACCCACGACAAAAACAAGAACGGAGGTTTATAATTTTGTACTCTCGGAGCTGAATGCCATTAAGGATGTCATAAGGGCTGACGTGAATTCGTCCAGTTATGGTAAGTATACAAAAGGAGCAGTGTATTTCATGCTCGCCAAAATGTATCTCAACGCCGAAATATGGAACCCTGCCGGCGGACCGAAATGGCAGGAATGTATCGATGCCTGTGATGAAGTCTTGGCATTGCCCTATTCTCTTGAGCCTAACTGGAAAGAACAATTCAGTGCAAACAACGAGAATTCCAAAGAAGCTATTCTTGTAGCAGTGAATAGTATATCCTCTTACATGAGTATTCGTTATTATTCACTTCACTATCTCGATCCGATAGCCCTGGGCATACCCGGAAGTGCATGGAACGGTATTGCTGCTCACGCTGATTTCGTAAGGTCATTTGATCCCGAGGACAAACGCTATGAAGGCAGTTTCCTGATTGGCGAGATGCGCCACCCTTCCACCGGTGAAGTACTGATGACAGCTCACGGCCGTCCTCTCATTCATACGATTGACATTACCATGAAGTATGCCATTGATGCTGACGGATGGGGTCAGACAGAACAGGAAGACGGTGCGAGATGCAATAAATGGGAGTACAAGAAAGGCGCCACACAAATGGAAAATGACTATGCCATCTTCAGGCTTGCTGACGTTTACCTAATGAAAGCAGAAGCCATTGTTCGCAATAATGGAGATAACGACGAAGCGACCGCACTGATTAATGCGCTCAGGGAAAGAGTTTTCGACGATCCGGCGAAACTGAAAAGCAGTGTCACTCTTGATGATATATACCACGAGCGCAGATGGGAGCTTGCATGGGAAGGATGGGGTCGACAGGATATGATCCGTTTCGGCACCTACCTGAACCCGATACCGGGCTGGAGAGAAAATGCACTGCCTGAGTACAGACTGCTATGGCCTATCCCGCAAACAGCTCTGGATGCAAACCCGAACCTCGTGCAGAACCCGGGTTATTAACAAGAGTTAAGGTTTATCAGGTTAAGTTTTTATTTTAGTTATATAATTAAGCCGGGAGGGCACAAAGAGTTTTTAACTCATTATGCCCTCCCGCTTTTTTTTCTCATGATCAATCTGCCCGGTGGAACAATCCATCACGAGTTCATCTGATGTGCCCTTAGGGCAAATTCATAATCGCGTGTGGTATAATCGTCGTAATGAAATTTCGTCCAGTAGGAACTCCGGATAAGATGGTACCTCCTGTACCTTGACACAGAAATTGGTTTTCCTTCCATAACTCCCATCACTACCGCTGAGGCATTGCTTTCAACCTCGTATTCGTCCCTTCCGAAATGTTTGGCGAAGTACCTTCCCGGTCTGCCCTGAAGCCCGGGTACAAAGCGTATAGCTATCGATTCATTAGTATTCTCGAAGAAAACCTGCTTTCCTTCTTCAATTTTTTTAGTAATCTTATCCGATCTGAATTTCTTCAGTATCCTTTTTAATTGGTCTGAAAACATGGCACGATTAAAAGACGATTTGACTAACTACCCAAAATAACGAGCCGGGGCAGTCGCTTATTGTCCTATAATCGTTTGAAAGGCACAAAGCGTACCAGTGTAAGGCGTTTCTCCACGGTTTTACCATTCTTCTTTTCCACAAGAATTAGTTCCTGAATGGATGAAGGCGGGCCGACCGGGATGACGAGCCGGCCGTTTTCTGCAAGCTGGTCGATCAGAGGTTGCGGTATCTCGGGTGCCGCTGCAGTAACCACGATGATGTCGAATGGGGCATGCTCTTTCCATCCCTGGTAACCGTCACCGTATTTGCAGCTAATGTTTTCATAGCCCAGCTTTCCCAGCAAGGCGGCCGATTCCTTTGCAAGCTCAGGAACAATCTCAATTGAATAAACCTCTTTTACTATTTCTGCCAGAACCGCGGCCTGGTAACCTGAGCCCGTACCTATCTCAAGGGCCTTCTTGTGGGATGTGGGTTTTACGACCTCCGTCATGTATGCCACGATGAAAGGCTGAGAAATGGTTTGCCCGTGGCCGATGGGAAGGGGGCTGTCGTTATAGGCCCTGCTCACATATTCCGCCGGGACGAAAAGATGCCTCGGGACCTTTTGCATTGCTTTCAGGGTAAGCTGGTCGGAAATGCCTCGGCTGACAATCTGATCCCTGACCATTTTCTCTCTCAGGACCTGATATTTATCGCCCGTTTGCAATGCAAAAGCTGCCATAACGAAAAGTATTATTACAACTGAGGATTTCATTACTGCCTATTTTATACAATATACAATATTTCAGGGACAAAAACAAGCCGTAATGCCGGTTCTAAAGCGCTTAACCGTATCCAACCAGCGAAAGGAAACCATTGCCCAGAAACTGCATTGCAGGCCATATCGGGAACAGATTCAAGTCGGTGAAAACCGTAACAAGAATAAGCCCTAAAAAAATATATGAACCATATTTGTAGAGTCCTTCATAGAACCCCGGGTATTTCCTGAACAGGTTGAGCAACAAGTGAGATCCGTCGAGAGGTGGCAGAGGGATAAGGTTGAATATGAACAAGCCCCAGTTGATATAGATCGCGTAGAGCAGCAAGTTCTTCGTGATGCTGATCCAGTTGCTGTAGATCCCTGCAGTATAGTGCACGAACAACGAAAAGATGACTGACAGGACCATCGCCAGAACAGCATTCGAGACCGGACCAGCCACAGCTATCTTCATAACATCCCTGCGTGGATTTCTCAGGTTCTGCTCATTGAACTGAACCGGTTTTGCCCAACCGAATCCTGCAACAAGAAGCATCAGGAATCCAAGGGGATCTATATGTCTTAAAGGATTAAGGCTTACACGTCCCTGTTGTTCCGAGGTAGTGTCCCCGCATTTTTTTGCCATCCATGCATGGCTGAATTCATGAACGGTAAGCCCGATAATTATCCCGGGAAGAAATTCAAGTATCCGCGCAATTGCCAGATTTCCCATTCAGAACCTGCTCTTTTTCTCCGGCAGCCAGAAATCCTTCTCCGTGAGTTTACACTCTTTAATCATTTTTCTTGCATATTCAGCCCCGAAGAAGTTTTCATCGGCATTGTTCGTGCCTACAGTGAACTTCACACCGGCTTTCTTTGCCCTTTTTATAAAATCGGCTGAAGGTATCTCGTACCTGTTATTGATTTCTATTGCAATATTGTTGGCTAAGGCGGCATTTATCACTTTATCCATCCTTTCGGGTGTCCAGAAGCTATCGTACCTGTCGGCCATCTGCGCGGGAAGAAAAGTGGGATTCACATAAATGTTAATCGGTTCATTATTCAGAATGGTTACCAGTGTGTTTATCATATAATCCATAAACTCCTGTTCATCTTCGATCCAGGTTTCCTCCGGCATCCATATCCGGTTTCTTCTTCCCTTGGCATCGGTAAAGGTCATGCAATCGGTGAAGACATAATCGAACTTATCCATTGATTCTTTTGAGAATATGTCCATCCATTCCCTTCCTTCGGCCTGCATTGCAAGATAAAACTGGGGATAGTTCCTCAAAACTTTAACAACTGAATCGATCTGACTGTCCATGTGAATCGGGAAACCGAGTCCGCAGTTCACTGCAATTCCGTAATCGATATTCTCTGCTTTCGATTTCACGACAGCATCATCGATGGTAAGATTCCCTTTAAGATGAACATGCAGATCGGTGATTTTCATCTCTTTTTTGCTGTTGCATGCGGCAAAAAGGACTGAGATCAGTACAAGGCCGGTAAGAAAGTGTTTTTTCATGATTAATAGGTTTAAGAATAAAAATAAGTATAAGGCCAAAAGCCGGTATAAAACTAATCAAAACATCCCAATATGCTACAATTCAGCGGAGGAATCCGGAAATTGCCGGGAGTGAGGGCACTTTTTCAAAAAAAACTCTTAGGTTTACAGTGATAAAAACGATCCGATGAAGCTGAAACACCTGATAATCCTGCTTGCCTTCCTTCCTTCTTTATCTTTTTCACAGGAAGTCGGGGTGGCTGATGTATACCTTCTTACATGCGGACCCGGCGAGGAAGTATATTCTGTGTACGGGCACAGCGCCCTCAGAATTGTGATTCCTGAGAAGAACATCGACCTTGTGTATAACTGGGGTGTTTTTGATTTCAGCACCCCGAATTTTGCCTGGCGCTTTGCCAGGGGACACCTTGATTACTCTCTTGGGGTAAGCTCGTATGAGAGTTTCCTGAGAGAATATTATATGGAGAAAAGATGGGTGACAGAGCAGAGGATAAACATCAATTCTGAACAGACAGCGAAATTGTTCGAGCTTATCACCGAGAATCTGAAACCTGAAAATATTAATTACAGGTATGATTTTTTCTATGATAACTGTTCAACCAGGATCAGGGATCTTATTGAGAAGGCCGTGGGAAATGACCTCATTTATTCTCCCGATCAAGCCTGGAAAAGCCTTCCGACTTTCAGGGATCTTATAAGCAAATATGAAAAAGGCTATTACTGGAGAAGGGCTGGGATCGACCTGCTTGTTGGAGTTGAAGCGGATAAAAAGGCTTCATTCCGCGATATGATGTTCCTGCCCCTTGAGATGAAGGACTGTCTGTCGGAAACAAGCATCAGACATGAAGGCAAACTCATTCCCCTTCTGACAAATCCTGTACTGGTTCTCGATTTTGCCCCTCCGGTTGTCAGCCAAAGCATTCTTGCCGGACCCATGATTGTATTCGGTTTTCTTCTTATTATCTGTATTTTCCTGACAGGCTGGTTAAGGGACAGGAAATCCAACCTCGTAATTGACCTTATTATATATTCAATCTTTTCAATACTGGCTTTAATGATGATCTTCTTCAACCTGTTCTCCGATCATCAGCAGTTAAAGACAAACCTGAATATCATATGGTTAAATCCTTTTATCATTATTTGCCTTATAAGTCTGCTGTTCAATAAAGACTGGATGATATGGTTCAGACTGGTGTTTTTCATATCGGTCGGCTTTCTGGCATTCCTCGTGATTCTTCCCCAGAATATCAATAATTCATTCGTGCCGCTTATCGGAATTCTGATAGTCAGGACTTCCACACGGGCCGGATTTTCCTGGAATCCTCTTACAATACCTTATTTAACACAACTTTAACACTCTTTAACTCCATATTATCATTCAGAAAGCTTCTTTTGCAGGGGGTAAAGGCAGACCTGTTTTTTTATGGTTCTGCATCATTCATATTTAATTAAATTTGCGACTTAAATCAAACGAAATGGAGCAGACAGCCGATATCAGGATCTTAAATGAAAAAATAGAAAAGGAGAGCTCTTTTGTGGACATCATCCGGATGGAGATGAACAAGGTCATTGTTGGTCAGAAGCATCTTATCGATTCCCTTCTTACAGGTCTCCTAGCAAACGGTCATATACTTCTTGAAGGTGTTCCCGGACTGGCAAAGACACTTGCAATAAAATCGCTGGCTTCGATCATCGATGCACGGTTTTCCAGGATACAGTTTACCCCCGATCTCCTGCCGGCCGACCTGACCGGAACCATGATCTACAGCCAGAAGAAAGAGGAATTCCTTGTCAAGAAGGGTCCGGTCTTTGCCAATTTCATCCTTGCCGACGAGATAAACCGTTCACCCGCGAAGGTGCAAAGCGCACTTCTGGAAGCCATGCAGGAAAGGCAGGTCACCATAGGCGAGACGACATACAAACTTGAAGAGCCCTTCCTGGTTCTGGCAACTCAGAACCCGATCGAGCAGGAAGGCACTTACCCTCTTCCTGAGGCACAGGTCGACAGGTTTATGCTGAAAGTGCTTATAGACTATCCCACTATGGAGGAGGAAAAAATCATTGTAAGACAAAACCTCGCGAAGGATTTTCCGAAAGCCGCCACTGTGCTGAAGACTGATGATATAATAAGGGCCAGGAATGTGGTAAGGGAGGTATATATGGATGAAAAGATTGAAAACTATATACTCAGTATCGTTTTTGCCAGCCGTAATCCTGAAAAATTCGGGCTTCCCGGTTTCAGTAACATGATATCCTACGGTGCTTCACCCCGTGCCTCGATATACATGTCGCTGGCTGCAAAAGCCTATGCCTTTATCCGCAGAAGGGGCTATGTAATCCCCGAGGATGTGAGGTCGGTATGCGCCGACGTGATGAGACACAGGATTGGACTGACCTACGAGGCTGAAGCCGAGAATATAACACAGGATAATATAATTGCTGAGATACTGAATACGGTGGAGGTACCGTAGAGAGGCACAGGGCACAGAGCACAGAGCGCAGGGCACAGGGCTCAGGGTGGAATACAAGCAGTAAATGAGTTAAAAGTTGAAAGTTGAAAGTAGAAAGTAGAAAGTAGAAAGTAGAAAGTTGGAAAACAACAAGTAGCCGGAATTAATGGAAGCAGTTGATCTCATAAAGAAGGTACGAAGGATCGAAATAAAGACCCGGGGTCTGACCAGGCATATTTTTGCCGGTGAGTACCATAGTGCTTTCAAGGGAAGGGGAATTGCTTTCAGTGAAGTAAGGGAATACCAGTATGGCGACGACATACGCAGCATCGACTGGAACGTTACCGCCCGCTTCAATCGTCCATGGGTGAAAGTGTACGAGGAGGAAAGAGAACTGACAGTCATGCTTCTGATCGATGTCAGCGGTTCGGCCAACTTTGGGACAAAAGCTTCCTTTAAACGTGACACGATGACTGAAATTGCAGCTGTACTTTCATTTTCAGCCATCTATAACAACGACAAGATAGGTGTAATCTTCTTCACCGACAAGGTGGAAAAGTTCATCCCCCCGCAGAAGGGCAGGAAACACATATTGAGAATTATACGCGAACTTCTTGATTTCAGACCTCAGAGTGAAAGGACAAATCTGAGCGAACCACTCAGGTATCTCACCAATGCCTTAAGGAAAAGATGTACTGCCTTTGTAATTTCCGATTTTCTTGCCCCGGATTTTGAAGAGGCGCTCCGAATTGCATCAAGCAAGCACGACATTGTAGCCCTCAGGGTTACGGATCCGCTCGAAAAGGTGCTCCCTGATGTCGGACTCATGAAGGTGATGGACTCTGAAACCGGCGAAAAGAAGTGGATTGATACATCGTCGAAGAAGCTGAGAGAGGATTATTCCGACTGGTATTCTCGTCATACCGGTATCCTGAACAATACAATGAAGAAATGCTCAGTCGATTTCACCGAGATCAGCACGGGTGAGGATTATGTCAAACCACTGATAAAACTGTTCAAAAGCAGATGATAATAAGAAAGGCGGCATATCCGGTGTTTTTCTTCTTCCTGCTGTTCCATGCAGGCTTGAGGGGACAGGATGTAAACGTTACGGCTGCCTTTGATTCAACAAGGATACTGATCGGCGACCAGATAGGTTTCACAATTAATATTGAACAACCTGCCGGCATTAGCCTGGCACTTCCCGTTTTCAGGGACAGCCTAACAGGAAAGATTGAAGTAATTGCCGGTCCCGATTTTGATACTATATCCCTTGGCACTGAAAAAATCAGGATCACTGAGAAATACCTTGTCACCTCTTTCGATTCGGGTTATCACCGTGTCGATCCGGTATATGCAGAACACGCGGGAGCAGAAGGAATTAAAAGATATTATTCCGATTATTCATTTCTTGAGGTGGCACGAACAGCCCTTACACCTCCCGACTCTGCTGAAATATTCGATATCGCGGGACCATACAAAGCTCCGCTCACAGCCGGGGAAGTAATGCCGTGGGCGCTGCTTGCCCTTGTTGCAGGCTTGCTTGTATGGCTTATAATAAAACTTGCGCGAAGTCTCAAAAAAGAAAAGAAGGAGGAAGTTAAACCCGTGGTTAAGGAACCCGCGCACGTGATCGCCTTCAGGGAGCTCGAACTGCTTCGGGATGAACAGCTCTGGCAGAAGGGTGAGACGAAAAGGTACTATACCCGGTTGACCGAAATTATCAGACAGTATCTGGAAAACAGATACGGTGTAAACTCACTAGAGCTTACCACCTCTGAAACACTCGAGGCCCTGCTAAAAACAGGTTTTAAGAAGAATGAATTATACAAGCGGCTCAGGTCGGTTCTGAACCAGGCCGATCTGGTAAAGTTTGCAAAATACAAGCCGGATCCCGTTGAGAACGACACTGCTTTCAACGAGTCATGGGAGTTTGTTGATGCAACAAGAATCATGCATCAGGAGCTATCCGAAGCGAACGACAATATAAATGAAGGAGGGAAGAAAGCATGAGCAATATAGACTTTGCATATCCCGGTTTTCTATACCTGCTTCTTCTGGTTCCAGCCATTATTGCCTTTTATGTTCTGAAACAGCAGAAGGCTTTTGCATCAGTGAAGCTGCCAGGGCTTAAACCTCTGGAGCTTCCGGTAAAAACCTTCAGGAACTGGCTCCGGCATCTTCTTTTTGCACTCAGGATGGCAACAGTTTCGTTGCTGATAATAGTGCTTGCCCGGCCTCAGTCGACCGACAGGTTCCAGGATGTTTCAACCGAAGGAATAGATATTATTCTGGCTCTCGACATATCGGGAAGCATGCTTGCACGCGATTTTAAACCTAACAGGCTTGAAGCCTCCAAGAATGTTGCCACGGAATTCATTTCAGGACGACCCTACGACCGGATAGGTCTGGTGGTTTTCAGCGGTGAGACATTTACTCAATGTCCGCTGACAACCGATCATGCGGTGCTTATCAACCTGATGAGAGAAATTGAAAGCGGTATGATAGAGGACGGTACCGCCATCGGTATGGGACTTGCCAATGCAGTTACCAGGATAAAGGATTCGGAGGCAAAGAGCAAGGTGATAATCCTTCTTACCGATGGAGTGAACAATAGGGGAGAGATAGCCCCTGCAACGGCTGCCGGTATTGCAAAAACCTTTGGAATAAGGGTTTACACGATTGGCGTTGGCAGCATGGGAACGGCTCCCTATCCGGTTCAGACACCATTCGGCACACAGTACCAGAATATGCCTGTTGAAATCGATGAGGATATTCTCAAGGAAATTGCCGGAAGCACAGGCGGAAGATACTTCCGGGCCACGGACAATAACAAGCTTGTTGAGGTTTATTCTGAGATTGACAAGCTTGAAAAGTCAAAGATTGATGTGAGGCAATTCACCAGGAAACAGGAAGAATATCTTCCGCTGGCAATAATAGCCTTCATTTTCCTGACACTGGAAATGCTTCTGAGATATACAATATTGAGGAAACTGACATAAACAGAAACTTAATGCAGCTCTTCAGATTCGCAAACCCGGAATACCTTTACCTCCTGCTAATACTGCCGGTATTGATAGCTTTGTTTATTATTGACAGGCTGCGAAGCAGGAATGCCATCAGAAGGCTGGGAGATAGTGCCCTCGTATCGAGGCTGATGCCAGAGTTGTCGAGAACAAGGCCGGTTATTAAATTCATTCTGCTTCTGGCAGGAATGAGTTCTTTGATAATAGTTCTTGCCCGTCCGCAGTACGGTTCAAAGCTTGAAGAAGTCAGGAGACAGGGCGTGGAGGTGATAATAGCGCTGGATGTCAGTAATTCGATGCTGGCAGCGGATATTCAGCCCGACAGGCTTACCAGGGCCAAACAGGCAATATCAAGGCTTGTTGACAATCTATCAAACGACAAGATAGGCCTGATTGTATTTGCCGGTGATGCCTACACGCAGATCCCGATAACCACCGATTACATTTCGGCCAAGATGTTCCTCTCCACCATTGGTCCCGACATGGTACCCAAACAGGGCACTGCAATCGGAGCCGCCATAAAGCTTGCATCAAAGTCATTTACTCCAGGTGAAGGAAAAAGCAAGGCGATTATCATAATTACCGACGGTGAAAACCATGAGGACGATCCCCTTACCGAAGCTGAAGAAGCTGCCAAAGCAGGTATCGTAATACACGCTATAGGAATAGGCTCAAGTGAAGGTGTTCCAATAGCTCTTAACGCGGGAGGAAGAAATGAATATCTTAAGGATCAGGACGGCACAACGGTTATTACCAGGCTCGATGAGGAGATACTGAAAAAGATATCTGTCATTGGGGGAGGCAATTACATAAGGGCAAGCAGCACAAGCATCGGGCTCGACGAGATATTCAGAGATATAAGGAAAATGGATCAGAGCGATCTCGAAAGCACCATGTACACGGAATACGACGATCAGTTCAGGATCTTTGCAGCCCTTGCGCTTATTTTTCTGATCGCTGAGATAATTATAATGGACAGGAAAAACAGAAAACTACAGAATGTCAGGTTGTTCAGGTTTAAAATATAATTGCGGAAGCATGCCGGAAAGATTGAAAAAACATACCGGATCGTGGTTTAAGCAGGGAATTTTGCTTCTGCCGGCGCTGCTACTGTCAGGCATTTCACTTTTCGCACAGGGGGAAAGGAAGTTCATCAGGCAGGGTAACCGTGAATTTGAAAAGCAGAATTATTCTGAATCCGAGATCTCATACAGAAGGGCAATCGACAAAAACAAGAGTTCGGCCGATGCAGTTTTCAATGCAGGCGATGCACTTTATAAACAGGAGAAATACGAAGATGCCGGAAAGCAGTTTATCGAAAGCCACAGGATGAATGAGGACAGAGACAAGAAGGCCGGCAGCATGTACAATCATGGAAATTCGCTGCTGAAGGCAGGTAAACTGAAGGAAAGCATTGAAGCCTATAAGAACTCCCTGAGGCTCAATCCCGGAAACATGCAGGCAAAATACAACCTGGCCTATGCACAGGACCGTCTGAAGGAACAGGAAGAGCAGCAGCAACAGCAACAGGACCAACAGAATCAGGATCAGAACAAGGACCAGCAGAACCAGGATCAGAACAAAGATCAGCAGGATCAGAATCAGGACAAACAAAACGATCAGAAGGAAAGCGAAGATCAGAATAAGCAGGATGAGCAACAGCAAAGCGACCAGCAGCAGTCGATATCAAAGGAAGATGCCGAAAGGCTGCTGAACGCTATTGCAAATGATGAAAAAGAGGTTCAGGAAAAGGTTAAGGAAGCAAAAGCAGCAAAACAGAGGGTAAAAACCCTTAAAAACTGGTAATTTGGTGAAATGCAATCAAGATATTTGATATTGACGTTTTTATTCTTCCTGTTATTTTCCACTGCAGAAGGACAGGAAATAACAGTAATGGCTGAATATCCGGGTGTCGTGCAAACGGGAGAACAGTTCATGATCGCATGGACCATCAATTCCGGCGACGGCGATTTCATTGAGCCCCCATTCACGGGTTTCCAGAAGCTCATGGGCCCCCAGACCTCCTACAGCTCAAGCACTCAGATAATTAACGGGAAGGTAAGCAGGGAAACAAAGTACACATACTCCTATTATTTGCAGGCCATTAAAGAAGGGAAGTTTGTTATCCCTCCGGCTTCAGTCCGAATAAAAAACAGGACTTACTCCTCCGACTCGGCCAGGATAGAAGTCTCCGGCAGCAGGACATCCCGTCAGGCCGCCGCGGCACCCGGAGGTGATATATCGGCAGCTGACATTGAAGATACAGGTGATGATGTATTTGTAACCCTTACCGTCGATAAAAGAAATGTATTTGTCGGCGAACCCGTGAGTGTGACGGTCAAGCTCTACACCAGGGTTGAAATATCGGGAATAAATGAAATCAAGTTTCCAGGTTTCGAAGGTTTTCTCAGGACCGATCTGGACACACCGCCACTGACATCACTCAAAAGGGAGAGCATTAACGGAACCATTTACGGCACCGGGGTGGTGCAGCAATTCCTTTTGTATCCACAGTTCCCCGGCGACATTACAATCGATCCGGTTCAGCTGTCTGTCCTGATACGGCAGAGATCAGGCCGGTCCGATCCTTTCTTCGGTGATTTTTTTGCCACCTATACCACTGTCCCGAAAGCGATTCTCAGCAAATCCGTCAATCTGAAGGTAAATCCGCTTCCCGGAAACAGACCTTCCGACTATTCAGGCATTGTTGGAAGAATTTCGATAAATGCAACTCTTGACAGGGATTCTGTGAACATGAATGATGCCATCACCCTCAAGATAGCCCTGTCAGGAAGCGGTAACCTCAAGATAGCAAATCCCCCTGCATTGAACCTTCCTGCCGACATCGAGGTATACGATCCGAAGATCACCGATAACCTGAAAAACAGCCTGAGCGGAACAACAGGTCAGAAAACATTTGAATACCTGCTTATCCCAAGGCACCATGGTGATTTTACCATTCCCCCGGTAAGCTATTCATACTTCAATGCCGATGCAAAAAGATTTGAGACTATTACAACTCCGGAACTAAGATTTCACTCACGCAAGACGGGCGAGCCGGCTTCAGGGATCACAGTTTACGGCGGTGTTTCAAAGGAGGATGTGAAATATCTTGGCAAGGATATCAGGTTTATCAGTTCAAAGCCGGGACTGCTCCGGAAGACCGACAGGCTTTCAGTATCAAGGAAATGGTTCTGGCCGGTATACGCCTTTTCACTTTTGCTTTTCTTTATAGTTCTCTTTATAAGGAGGGAGCACATACGCCGCAACTCCGACCTGTCGGCCGTGAGAAACAGGAAGGCGGGAAAAGTTGCCGGTCAGCGGCTTAAAATGGCAGCCCAGTGCCTGAAAGAAAAGAAATCCGACAGATTCTACGAAGAAATACTCAAGGCGCTATGGGGTTACCTGAGCGACAAGCTCAGCATCCCGGTATCTGAACTTAACAGAAACAGTGCCGTGGAAGCTCTCAGGACAAAAGGCATCCCCGAAAAAGAATTGGAAAGCATTGCAGCCCTTATTGACCGTTGTGAATTCGCGAGGTACGCGCCTTCGTCATCAGCCGACGAGGACGAGAATATCTATAATGAAGCTTCCAGGTTTATCAGATTGTTGGAAAATACATTAGATTGAAATGAGATCCCTATACGTAATAATATTATTTGTCTTGCTTCTTATCCTGAGCGTCATTCCGGCATCAGGACAGGATGATCGCCCGCTTAAGTTCAACAAGGGAGTTGAACTCTATACAGCTTCCGACTATGAAGGAGCGCTGCGCGAATGGCTCGATATATACGACACCGGTTACCGGTCGGCTGAACTGGCATACAATATCGGGAATGTATATTTCAAGCTTAACGATGTTCCGGGCTCCATTCTTTTCTACGAGAGAGCACGCCTGCTCAAGCCGGGCGACAATAACATCAACTATAACCTGCAGATAGCCAGGACACTGGTTGTGGATAAATTCGAGGAAATACCGGAGCTATTCTTTGTAAGGTGGTTTGATTTCCTTTCCCTGATGCTTCATACCAATACCTGGGCCGTGATAAGCATTATTACTTTCATAGCCTTCCTCATTCTTCTTTCGGTGTATATTTACTCATCACGCTATAAACTGAAAGTGATCTCTTTCTGGACAGCGGTATTGTTGCTCTTCATTTCAGCTTCTTCACTTGCTTTCACCCTGCGTAACCGCAACCTTGTGTACGACAGCCGTGAAGCAGTTATCTTTTCGCCCTCGGTAAATGGTAAAAGCTCTCCCGATGCAAGCGGCACCGACCTCTTTGTACTTCACGAAGGAACAAAGGTAAGCATTGAGGACAAGGTGGGAGAGTGGTATGAAGTAAAACTATCCGACGGAAACAAGGGCTGGATCCCATTGTCAAGTCTTACGATAATCTGAGATACATACACTATTTCCGGTTTTTTAAGGTTATACAGGTTGGGTAGTAATATTCAGTCTGATCATGAGGAAAATCCTTGTTATAACATTGGTATTACATGCAGTTTTCTGCTTTTCATGCAAAAAAACGGAGTTTTCGCCGGAAGGTCCCACTGATATAAGGATCAGAAATATAAGCGGTACAGAGCTAGTCAATGTATCGGTAAAAATAAAGGAGGAAGAAATCTTATTCGGAAACATTGGCATAAACGAGACCACCGGATATCAAAGGTTTGAGACTGCATTCCCCAAAGCCTATATTTCAGCAGAGGTCAACGATGAAAGCCTTAACACGGGTCCTGTGGATTTCACCTATATGAACTATCTGGGTCAGAACAAGATCACCTATGACGTTTCCGTGGAAAACAAGCTGATAGTGATAAAGAATGTCACCTTCGATTCACCCCTTTGATTTCAAAACGGCCTATTCTCTCCCAGGCGGGAATGTCAGCATTTGGTGTGCCTGTTTCAGCTCCAGTCTACAGGAACAATCCCGTTTTTTGCCAGATAATCGTTGCATTTGCTGAAATGCCTGTTCCCGAAGAATCCCCGTGATGCCGAAAGGGGAGAGGGATGCACCGATTCCAGGACCAGGTGCCTCGAACGGTCGATTGATTCTCCTTTCTTCTGGGCATAAGCACCCCACAGGAAAAACACCAGATTTTGTTTTTCATTATTGAGAACCCTGATGACGTAATCGGTAAATTCCTCCCATCCTTTTCTCTGGTGCGAGCCGGCCTGATGAGCCCTTACGGTAAGTGTGGCATTTAGAAGAAGGACACCCTGTGATGCCCATCTTGTAAGATCGCCGGAAGACTTCAGCCTGATACCGAGGTCCGATTCAATTTCCTTGAAAATATTAATCAGACTGGGAGGATAGCTGACTCCATCCCTTACCGAAAAGCACAGCCCATGGGCCTGGCCCGGACCGTGATAGGGATCCTGTCCAATAATAACAGCCTTCACTTTTTCAAAGGGGCATAAGTCAAATGCGTTGAAGATAAGTGATCCCGGAGGATAGACGGGTCCCTTCATATATTCAGCCCTGACAAAATCGGTCAGCCTGACAAAGTATTCCCTTTCAAATTCAGTCTGAAGCTTGGATTTCCAGCCAGGTTCAATTCTTACATCCATACTTGAAAATTACTCAATAAAATCAACAAATAAAAACACTCTGCAAAATAAGCGTTTTAGTGCAATACGGTTGATTTGAACCGGAATTTGATAACTTTGAAAAAAACACGATATGGCTCTGGAGATAGAACGAAAATTCCTGGTAAGGGGAGAATTCATGCACCTGGCTGTCAAACAGATTGAGATAAGTCAGGGCTACCTTTCGGTTGATCGCGACAGGATAGTCAGGATCAGGATAGTAAATGAAAAAGCTATACTGACGATAAAAGCTCCGAAATCAGGAACGGATTTCTCGCGGCATGAATGGGAATATGAGATTCCTTACGATGAAGCAAAACAAATGATGAAGGCATGTCTGCCCGAAGTGATCAGAAAGACCAGGTACATTGTTCCGGTTAAAGAACATATGTTCGAGATCGATGTATTTCATGGAAAGAATGATGGACTTATAATTGCCGAAATTGAACTGAAAAGCGAGTCGGAGGAATTCGTCAGGCCATCGTGGCTGGGTGAAGAGGTTACAGGTAACCCGCGCTATTACAGCGCCAACCTGATCTGACTGTCATGGTTTTGTGAAAAACACTCTGTCAGAGCACCTTGGAATAGATCTGCTTAGGGTCGCCGGGAGCATAGAAATCCTTCAGGCTTGCCTGAAGAGTATAGCCGTTTCGCTGATAAAAGGCTTCAGTTGGTGCATACAAAGGTCTTCCCGAAGTTTCAACCCAGAGTATCTTTCCGCCATTACTACGGACATTGTTTTCAATCTCGAGAAGCATTATAGACCCCAGCTTTTGGTTTCTTGCATCCTGATGAACAGCAATCCAGTACAGATCCCATGAATGAACAGAGAATGAGTTTCTTCCGTATGTAGCAAAAGCAATTACCCCACTATCATCCGCTGCCCTGAGCCAGTAGTAACCGCTCGCTTCCGATCCTTTTATAAGAGTTTCGCCGGCAATCTCAAGGGCAGTATCAATCTCAAAATCATAAAAGAAAGATGTCGACCTCAGGATTTCTTCAATCCGGATAAGGTCTTCCGGTCCGATACCATTGGAAATCACCGCCATATTGTTAGTAATTAATATCTTCAAGAATTCTAGTAAGAACTGTTGTTACAGGCATGCCGGCTTTCCTGGTAGCAGCCATAAATCCGCTGTCGGGCGACAAGCATGGATTCGCGTTCACTTCGATAACATAGGGACAGGAATTCTCATCTATCCTCATGTCTACTCTCGCGTAGCCCCTGAGCCCGAACACTTTCCAACATCTAAGAGCAAGCTCGTTGATTTTTCCTGCCAGCAAAGGATTCAGATTGTCACCGGGAAACTCTCTGATAGTGTTTTCATATTCGAAACTGTCCTCTATCCATTTTGCCTTGAAATCAACAATCCTGGGCATATCGGGAGAGAAATTAAGGAAAACCATTTCGGCTATCGGCATTACTTCCGGTCCTGACTTGCCCCCAATAACGCTGATATTGAATTCACGTCCGTCGATATATTCCTGAATAATCCAGTGGGAGTCATCAAGTCCCTTAAGTCTCTCAACATGATCCGGAGTAAAATCAAAAACCGAATCGGCTGTGATCCCAAGGGAACCATCTTCCCAGATGGGCTTAACTATATAGCGGCAACCTGGTTTAAGGAGATCAGGCCGCGAGGGCAGTATGGTCAGAGGTGTGGGAATATTGTTCTCTCTCAGTATCTTCGCGCTAAGAGCCTTGCTGGTAGTAATGAACAATGCCTCGAGCGGATTGCCCGAATAAGGAATGGAATACATATTGAGCAGAGCCGGAACAAAATAGTTCAACTCACCCTTGTTATTTATCGATTCCACGAGGTTGAATACGAAATCCGGCTTCTCAGCTGTAAGCTCAGCAACTTCGTTCATGAAATTTGCGCTTATTCCCCTGGTATAAACAGAGATGCCAAGTTTTTCAAGGTTTTCTTCAATATGCTCAGCCTGTTCAAGCACATCCAGTTCATCGGCAAGCGCTCCTTCCAGGGGCTGATTGAAGAGGATGCAGCATTTTTTCTTTTTCATCATTCCAGTTGATGTCGTTTGAGTGCCGATCCAATTATCCTTTCTATCAGTTCCTGATATTTAATTCCTGCCATATTCGACAAGATGGGGAGGTCGGAATGAACGGGGTGAAGACCGGCAAGAGGGTTTGCTTCAATAAAGCATATACGTCCGTGCCTGTCGGTCTTCAGGTCAATTCTTCCGGCATCCACTGCTCCAATGGCTTTCCAGGCCTTTAGAGCAACATCCCTGCATTCATCGCTGAATTCTCCCATCGGTTTATACTTGCAGAAGGCCTGATAGTTTTCCTTGACTTCAACCGAGTAGGGGAGATTATCCCTGCATTCTATTTCCATACCTCCGATGGCCACGGCCTCATCTCCCGATCCTGCAATACCCACTGTGAATTCCCTTCCCGGGAGGTATTCTTCAACCAGGGCAGGCTGTTGGTAGTGCGAAAGCAGATACTCAGCCATTTTCCTCAGTTCTTTATCATTGTGAACAAGGCTCTTCTCCGTGATACCTTTGCCTGTGCCCTCTGAAACGGGCTTGATGAACAGGGGATACTGAAGATTGCATTTCCCTATGTCTCCCGGCGATATAATCAGAATTCCGGGACTGACAGGAACGCCGGCAGCAGCTACAATAAGCCTTGTCAGATATTTGTTAAGGGATATACCCATTATAACTGGGCCGCTAAAAACATATGGTATTCTGTATTGGTCGAGTATTGCCGGAATAACCGATTCTCTGCCGTCGCCGTACAAACCCTCGGCTATATTGAATACCATATCCCATTTTCTGCCTGCTGCAAGGGCATCGATAAGCTGAAAGCAATTGCCGATCAGCTCAGTTTCGAAACCCATAGTCTTAATTGCAGCATCAATTGCATCGATGGTATCCTGTTTATCGAACTCGGCAGTATCTTCCATTGAATAACCGCGGTCGAGATACCACGACCTTAGGTCGTAAGTCAATCCGATCTTCATATTTCGGAATTCCTATCTTTCGGGATACTCACAGACGTCTCCCTTGTAATTGCGCAGAACTATGTGTTCTTTATTATGTTCCACAACATAATCGGGAAGCAGGGGTATCTTTCCTCCGCCGCCGGGGGCATCGATCACGAATGTAGGAACTGCATATCCGCTGGTGAATCCTCTGAGACCCTTTATGATCTCCAGGCCTTTAGCAACGGTGGTCCTGAAATGGCCGGAGCCGGGTATCAGATCGCACTGATAGAGGTAATAAGGTCTGACTCTTATCTTTAGCAGTTTATGCATCAATTCCTTCATGACGGGAACATTGTCGTTTATCCCTTTCAGGAGTACGGTCTGACTTCCAAGGGGAAAACCTCCATCGGCTAGTTTGTTGCATGCTGCAGCACACTCTTCTGTAATTTCTGAGGGGTGTGAAAAATGCAGGCTCAGGAAGAGAGGGTGGTATTTTCGAAGTACATTAATCAATTTGTCAGTAATCCTCTGGGGCAGAACAACGGGAGTCCTGGTTCCGATACGTATTATTTCCACATGCTCTATCCCGCGGATGTTCGACAGGATGTAGTCGAGAGTCTCATCCGTAAGGGTCAGGGGATCACCTCCGCTAATGAGGACGTCCCTGATTTCTTTATGACCTGCTATATAACTGAATGCTTTTTCAAAGTCCTGTTTCCCCAGTTTATCGAGCCTTCCCACTGAATGAGATCGGGTGCAGTACCTGCAATAATTCGAACACACCTGTGTAACTGTGAATAACACCCTGTCGGGATAACGGTGCACGATACCCTTTACAGGCGAGAATGCTTTTTCATGAAGGGGATCGGACTTCTCACTTCCGCTTGTGATCAACTCTTCAACCACGGGCACTACATTACGGCGAAGCGGATGCGATGGCTTTGTATCGTAAATAAGAGAGGCAAAATATGGGCTTACCCGCAATGGAAGACGGCCCTTCAGATTATTGATTGCCATGATCTCCTTTTCAGTAAGCTTCATTATCCTCTTCAGATCGTCAATACTGTTAAAGGAATTACGAAGTTGCCATTTCCAGTCATTCCAGGATTCAACAGATGTCAGGGGGAAATAACGCTGCTTGAATTCCAAACTCCGGTTGCTAACTGACAGTTTTGGGATTACGTTTTGCGAAAAAAACATGGTTTCCGCACCAGGCTCTTCATCAGAAGAACAACCCGCGAGGCGACTCTCACAGCGGAGAGTTGCAACCTCATTATTGTTAGCGTTCATTTTTGTCGATGAAAAATATCATCAATAGCTTTAATAAGTTGTCTAGTGTTTATTGTTTTTTTTAGTTAAAAATAAATTTCGCCAAAATTATATAATTCATAAATACATTGTACCACCCGGTATATAATAATATTAACAGTGAAAATCAATTTTCAACACTCATGTTTTCAAGTCTCTTTCCCATCACGGAAAGTGAAAAACTTGCACTATAACGCATTATTATTGCATTAATTATTTTGCACATAAAATTACAGGGAAATCATTCACTGAAGCGCGGCGGAAAGTCACCCGTACGTTTGTGTTTTATATGTATTATCAGGGGATGAAAATTTTTGTCACGCCGGTAATTCCGTATCTCGACAGCACAACAATGTAAATTCCTGATGGCAGATTTGATACATTGAATTCACAAAGATCGCCGTTAACAAATATCTCTCTCATCAGAAGTCCGTTCCTGTCAATCAGGCTCAATCTGTATCCCTGGTAATTACCGTCAAGAGCAACCTGAACAAGTCCGTTCCTGACAATAGCAGTCAGGGGTCTGTTCCTGTTAATTTTAATCTCAAGCGAACTTCTGACACCTGATCCGTCTTTTGCAGAAGCAATTACTGAGACTATTCCATCTTCAATTCCGGTGACAAGTCCTGATTCATTGACTTCAGCTTTACCCGTAATGTTTTCAACCGACCATTCCACGGTTTTATCAGTGGCATGCTCGGGAAGTACTTCCGTTGTCAGCTGGAGAGTTCCTTTTTCTGCAGATATTACAGTTGTTCCGTCAACGGGAGAAATCATGATGTCTGAAACAGGAATTATCTGGTTTGTGATTGTTATCTCAATTAAACCGCTGACTGCCGATCCATCGGTAGCAGAAGCAATGGCTGTAATCTTGCCGTCACTTACAGCGGTAACAAGTCCTGACTGTGTTATGGTTGCTTCGCCAGTTCCCCCGGCAAGCGACCATAGAATTGATTTATATGTGGCATTTGCGGGGATTATATTTGCCGTCAGCTGAAGAGTGCCATTATTAACGTCGATGACAGGCGATCCTCCGACTGCCGTAACGCTGATCCCTGTAACCGGAATGATCTGATTGAGTATTGTAAGGGCAAGGCTGCCGTAAACACCGGAGCCGTCATTTGCAGTTGCTCTTGCCGTCACTGTTCCGCCCGACACCGCGGTTACAAGTCCGGTAGAACTGATCGTTGCCTGACCTGTTCCGTTAATAATCGACCATGTAACGGATTTATTTGTTGCATTAGCAGGGAGAACCTGCGCGCTTAGTTGAAGGGTTCCCTTAGTGACTGCAATCACCGTTGATCCTCCTGCTCCTGAAACTGTTATGGAAGAAACCGGTATTGACGGAGGTTTTCCGTCCCAGCCTGCCAGCCTTGCCCACAACCACCAGGCGGCATAGGCTTTTCTGTTGGCATTAAGCGGCTGGGAGTGTGCCGAGGGACAATCGTACCAGTCAACATTCAGGGTATGGCTCTGCTGCCATGATATAGCCCAGTTTCTGTCGAGTATACCATCGTTGTTGCTGTCGTAATCGCAGTTGTCATTGGCCGCCTTATCCAGATAATATCTGTTGTCGGGATCGTAGGACTCTATATCGGCAAAATCATACAGGATCTTCCTGTTATTGCGGCAGTAGCTTCGAATCTGTTCATTTCGCCTGTGAAGATTCCCGTTCACACCTGTGCCATCGAGATGCCCGGTCATGTAAACAAATTTCACCCGGGTAAATTCTGATTCAAGTGAACTCATCAGGCTCAGGTATGTATTCACCTGACTCTCCGTTGCTGTGCTTAACTGACCACACCATGACCACATAACAACATTGACATCGCTGTTTGCCGAATTCCGGAGATAGTCGCGGGTCGACGATGCCCAGGAAGTAAAATCAGGCGATCCCAGATCCGTTCCTCCGGTTATACCATTGTCGTGAATATCAAGTGCGCCGTTTAAACCGCCATTATTCCATGCATAGGTTGAGCCTTTCCAGTTGTAAAGCCCGGTCATCCCGTCAATAATCTGGCTTCCGTGCGAAGTATGTTCGTATGCAATGTGAAGTGTCGATTTTGCCTGTGTGATATAAGATGCGGGAATGGTTGCCAGATTGGTGCAGTTATGGTCAATTATGATCTGACCTCTTAGCAACAAGGCTGCCTGAAAAAGGAACACTAATGCGATTGTTCTTTTCATTTGTAAGCTCTAAACTAATTCCCTTGCAGATACACCGTATCAAAGGCAAGAAAATTTCAATCTGCATCCCGCTTTTTTACGCGGGTCAAATATAAAAATAAGCTTCAAATAAAACGAATAAGTTCGGATATTTGACCATAATAAAGCCGGATCATCAACCTGATCCGGCTTCAGTTTCTATATCTTCCCCTGACTCATACTCCGGTTAACAGCCTGAGTCCGTTCAGGTTGCGATCTCTCAATCAGAATGCAAAAGTAC